>NZ_JBRIMB010000012.1:0-142889 GCF_052977265.1 Shewanella sp. 0m-8
TGTTTAAAAACACTCGGATTTTGCCATCTTATAAAGATCGGTCAACCGATCAATAAACTGCTAAATGATCGGCATTACAGCCAAAAGGCTGCGTTTTTTGTTAAATCAAAGCTAAAGGCTAATCACCAAAGTCATCTAGTAAGATGTTCTCAGGCTCTACACCAAGGCTTTCAAGCATCGCGATAACGGAAGAGTTCATGATCGGAGGTCCACACATGTAGAACTCACAATCTTCAGGTGCTTTATGATCGCGTAGATAGTTCTCAAACAATACGTTATGAATAAAGCCTGTGTAACCGGTCCAGTTATCTTCTGGTAGTGGATCAGACAGTGCCACATGCCAAACAAAGTTGTCATTTTCAGCAACCAGCGTATCAAAGTCTTCTTGATAGAATACTTCACGTGTTGAACGTGCGCCGTACCAGAAACTCATCTTACGCTTGGTTTTTACACCCTTAAGCTGATTAAAGATATGTGAACGCATTGGCGCCATACCCGCACCACCACCAATAAACACCATTTCAGCGTCAGTTTCTTTCACAAAGAACTCACCAAATGGGCCAGAGATAGTGACTTTGTCACCCGCTTTTAGGTTAAAAATGTACGAAGACATTTTACCTGGCGGTACATTGTCACTTGGCGGCGTCGCAATACGCACGTTCAGCATAATACGACCTTTCTCATCTGGATAATTGGCCATCGAGTAGGCACGCAGTACATCCTCATCAACTTTTGAAACCAGTTTGAATAGGTCGTACTTTTCCCAGTCATCACGGTACTCAGCAGGGATATCAAAATCCGCATACTTAACTTCGTGAGCAGGCGCTTCAATCTGAATATAACCACCCGCTTTAAACAGTACGTCTTCGCCTTCAGGCAGTTTAAGCAATAACTCTTTAATAAAGGTCGCTTGGTTATTGTTAGAAATAACCTCACACTGCCACTTTTTAACGCCGAAGATCTCTTCTTCAACTTCAAGCTCCATATCGGTTTTCACCGATACCTGACAAGCCAGACGGCAGCCTTCTTTCGCTTCTTTCTTATTAATGTGGTCACGCTCAGTTGCTAAAATTTCTCCGCCACCAGACTTAACGGTAACGCGACACTGACCACATGTACCACCGCCACCACAAGCTGACGGGATAAAAATATTTTTACTGGCTAATGCACCTAAAAGCTTGTCACCCGCCTGGGTCGAAATGCTTTTAGTTGGATCATCGTTAATACGAATGTTGACGTCACCAGTGGAGACCAGTTTGCTCTTGGCGAATAAAATCACCATAACCAATATACTCACCACAAAGGTGAACATACCGATACCAATTGCCATTTCCATCGAATCTACCTTTTGTTTAATTCGTTTTCATTAAGGGGAATAACGCGTTTAACGCCCTTAAATAGAAATACCGGAGAAAGCCATAAAGCCTAACGCCATCAAGCCTGTTGTAATAAAGACAATACCAATGCCCTGTAAACCTTCTGGGATCGCATGGAATTTCATACGCTCTCGTAGACCTGCCAACATCACAATCGCCATCGCCCAACCAAAACCTGAGCCCATCGCAAATACGGCAGACTCCGCTAGGTTGTAATCACGGTTTGCCATAAAGATAACGCCAGCAAAAATGGCGCAGTTTACGGTCAATAACGGTAGGAAAATACCTAACGAGTCATAAAGCGCAGGAATGTATTTATCTAAAAACATCTCCAGGATCTGCACCAATGCGGCAATCACACCAATAAAGGTGATCAGCTGTAAGTAGCTTAAATCCAGTGCTGGATAGCCAGCCCAAGCGAGGGCACCTGGAGCAAGCACGTTAGCGTAGATGATCTGGTTAAGCGGTACAGCCAAGGTCATCACTACAATAACCGCGATACCTAGGCCAAAAGAGGTCGAAACCTTTTTTGATACAGCCAAGAAGGTACACATACCCATGAAGAACGATAGCGCCATGTTGTCGATAAACGCGGCTTGAATAAACAGATTAATATAATGTTCCATATTGACCTCTTAACCTCGCTTACGTTGAATGACGTTAATTGACCAGATCATCAGGCCAATAAGGAAGAATGCACTTGGAGGTAACTTGAACATTTCGTTAGCAAGATACCAACCACCATTCTCAACGGTTTTTAAGATCTCATGACCAAACAAGGTGCCACTACCTAACAGTTCACGTACAAAGGCAACGCCAAGCAAGATCACGCCATAACCCATGGCATTACCCACGGCATCGACAACCGCCAAATGCGGTGGATTTTTCATGGCAAACGCTTCAGCACGGCCCATGATGATACAGTTAGTGATAATCAAACCAACAAATACTGATAGCTGACGCGATAGCTCATAAGCCACGTCTTGCAGCACCATATCAACCACAATGACCAATGAGGCAATCACGGTCATTTGCGCAATGATACGCACGCTATTTGGAATAAGTGAACGTATGCTTGAAATAATCAAGTTTGAGAACACTAGTACGAAGGTTACAGCGAGCGTCATCACCAATGCGGTTTGCATTGAGTTACTGACCGCTAGCGCTGAACAAACACCCAAGACCTGCATCGCAACCGGGTTATTACTGAAAATAGGCCCCGTTAAAATGTCACGAGTCGAAATAGATTGAGTACTCATCCTTTTATACCTCCGACGCTTTTAGTTTTTGGAAGAAGGTTTCGAAACCTTCGCTACCAAACCAGAACTGTACCGCTCGCTGTAGTCCGCGGCCTGTCATCGTTGCACCACTGACGGCATCGACACCGTGAACGTCGCCGTCCTTAGCTCCACCTTTAACAACTTTAAAAGCCACGTTGCCTTTCTCGTCAAAGATCTGCTTGTTATGCCACTGCGATGTCCAGGCTGTATCGTTAAGGAAATCACCAATACCCGGTGTTTCGCCATGCTCATAAACCACGATATTTTCGATGGTATTTAGATCAGGTTTTAGCGCCACATAACCGTAAATCATCGACCATAAGCCTTTACCGTAAATCGGTACGACTATGCTGCTTAGCTTGCCATTAGCGTCAAACACTTTAAATACACGAACTTGGTCAGCCCGGGTTTTAATCTTAGCCGTGTCTTTCTTTGGGTTACTTGAGGTTTCGGGGTTGATTGACGCCATACGCTCGTCAAAGTCCATTACATTTGACTCGCTATCGATTACTCCCGTATCGAGCGATACCAATAAAGGCTTAACGTCTTTATCAAATAGCGCTTTCACGTCGGTATCGCTACTGATATCAACATCTGCAGCAATCAATACGTTTCGCATCAGCTCAGTGCGCTTCTTAACTAACTTGCGCTCTTTTAGCAGTTCTGATGTTCCGGTGATCATAAATGAACACAGTAAACAGAGGGTCACGGTGAAAATCATGGTGCCCACAAAAGAATCTTTCTTAAATGCCATTACGCTTTATTCTCCGTATTGACTTTACGAGTCGCACTCTTTGGCATCCGATAGATGATGTACTCAAATATCGCTTCCCAAATATTGGCAATTAACATCATAGGCATCGCCGCAGCAGGTGACGCGCCTTGTTGCATCGTATTTCGTTTAAAGACCATGACGCTTGAGCCTCCGCTTGATGTTTGCTTTAGCCACCAAGTAATCGAAAATCGGTGCCCAAAGGTTGGCAAATAAGATGGCTAGCATAATGCCCTCAGGCATTTTTGGATTCACCACACGAATAAGCACAGTCATAAAGCCGATAAGCAGACCGTAAGCCACTTTACCTTTACGGGTATAAGAGGTCGTTACAGGATCAGTGGCCATAAACATCATACCCAGTGCAAAACCACCGGTAACCAAGTGCCATGTCCACGGCATTGCAAATAGCTCGTTTTTGCTTGAGCCAATCAAGTTGAACATCGTGGCGGTTAAGATCATGCCAAACAGTACGCCGGCAACAATACGCCAATCAGCTAAACGCGTCAGGATAAGGAAACCACCACCAATCAATAATGCTAGCGTGCTCGTTTCACCAATTGCGCCAACGGTAAAGCCAAAGAAGGCATTCCACCAGTTCGGATCGCTAAAGGCATTAAACCATGAGTAATCGGCGAAGCTTATTTTGCCTGCAGCCGTTTGCATTAAGGTCGTTGCGCCAGAGAAACCGTCAACCGCAACCAGTTGGCTCACCGCCGTAACTTGTGATGGGTAGGCAAAGTAGATAAAGGCTAGGCCCGCAAGTGCAGGGTTTAAGAAGTTGTAGCCCATGCCACCAAATACTTCTTTGGCCATGATCACGCCAAAAGTAATACCCATCGCCACTAACCAAAGCGGCGTTGATACAGGTAAAATCAGGGTGAACAATAATGCGGTAACAAAGAAGCCTTCATGCAGCTCTTGACCACGTACTTTGGCAAACACCATCTCCCAAAATAGGCTCACAGCTAATGCTGTTAAATAGATAGGAGCATAAAAACTCAAACCATAAGCGAATAAGCCAGCAATACCAGTTTGTTCACTCAAGCCACCAAAGACAAAGTTAAAAATCGCTAGCTGCCAAACATCAGCAGTCGCTAGACCCGACGCCACCGCAATTTGCGCTTGCAAACCTATGTTGTACATACCAAACAAAATGGCAGGTAGTAAACATAAGCCAACAATCGTCATGGTACGTTTTACATCAATGGCATCACGAATATGCACCTTGCCCTGAGTACTGCGACCGTGAGCAATCAGTAAAGAGCTTAAGTAACCCTTAACCGAGTTACCCGGTGCGTAGTAATCTTCTTGGATATCAGGCTTTTTATCTTGTTGACTCATTACCCTTCCCTCTCAATAATCTCTAAACAAGCACGAAGCTCTTTACCAAAGTCGTACTTGCCAGGGCAAACAAATGTACATAATGCTAAATCTTCTTCATCGAGCTCTAATGCACCCAGCGCCTGCGCCTCATCGGTATCGCGCACGACCAGATCTCTGACCAATAATGTCGGTAAGATATCCAGTGGCATCACGCGGTCTAACTGGCCAAATGCCATCATGGCGCGAGCAGATCCACCTGTGTGAGTGGTAAAGTCAAACAGCTGTTTTGCATCTTTTAAACGCGAGGTGACCGCGCGGGTAATTGAAAACTTTTTAGAGCCGCCACGTACCCAAGGCATAACCTGACGCTTACCATCTTCTTGCAGTACACTGATTTGGTTATGGAAACGACCAAGGAAGTCATGCGGCCCTTTTGCAGTGTGGCCCGACAATACTGAGCCAGATACGACTCGAGACAAACCGTTTTTAAGTTCGCCAGCAATGACTTCAGACAGCTGTCCACCCGCTTGCATACGAATAAGGCGTGGATTAATCACATCAGGGCCAGCCAGCGCCACAATACGATCTGTATAAATTTCACCGGTTAGGAATAACTTACCGTAGACAATAACGTCTTGATAACCAAGGTGCCATACAGGACGGTCAAGGCTTGCAGGTAAGACGAAATGAATATGGGTGCCTACAATGCCTGCTGGATGAACGCCGGCAAAATAATGGTTGCTGACCTTTGGTAGATCATGACCAGGCAATGCTTCACCTTGCTCTTGGCATAGGTGTACCTTGCCGTCAGTCAGATGACTTAATACCTGCAGACCCGCAGCGAAGGCTTCTGTTTGTTCAGCGATAACCAGTCTAGGCTCAGCGGCCAATGGATTGCTATCCATTGCGCTTACAAAAATGCCAGCAGGACGGCTATCTAATTGAGGAACTTTTGAAAACGGGCGGGTACGTAATGCTGTCCACAAGCCACTTTCTACTAGCTTAGCTTGAACCTCTTCACGGCTAAGCGAGTTAAGATCGGTACATGGAGCGAACGTTTTAGCTTCGCTACCATCGCATTCAATAACGATTGATTGAAAAAGTCGACGTTCGCCGCGGTTAATCGCAACGACTTTACCGCTGGCGGGTGCGGTATAAATGACGCCAGTGGTTTTTTTATCTTCAAAAAGGGCTTGGCCTTTTTGAACACTGTCCCCCACTTCAACCAACATCGTTGGTTTCAAGCCTATGTATTCTTCACCAAGCAAAGCGACATGCGATGATGGCTTACCATCATGGATCACTTGCTTAGGCTCACCGGCTATCGGGACATCTAAGCCCTTTTTGACTGTTATAACTTGGTTTGAGTAACCTGCCATCACTAAAATCAACCGTTAAAATTTTGGATGCACAATAGTAAATCTTTGTTAACTAATATTCCGCGCTAGAGCTCACACTTTGCGGCCAAACTTGTAAGTTACCAACAAAAAATAGCGCAAAGAAGGCGTTTTTCGTGACGCAGGTTCAAAAACATTTTTAGAAATAAGTGTTTATGTTGTTTTAATACGTAAAAAAACAAAATAGCTCACAAATCTAGCAACAACATGGACACAACCAACAATAAAAATAAATTCAATTTAAAAACAACAATTTGAAAGCAAACTTGGGTGCGAAATATTAAAATGAAAAAGACTAGCATCGATCGCTAACCGACCAAAAATTAGTAACATTACACAATAAAAAACACACTGCGACAAAAGTGCTCAAAATACTGTCGCACCTCAATATATTCTCATCAAATCCGTACTCTCCCAGATTCACTGACAATTATCAGCATATAACCCCTTGCGATGACATATGTGACATATGTGACATAGTGCAAAGGCAAAAAATTGCGCTATAAATGATCTAATTAAGCACCAATTTGGCATTGCTACACTAAACTTAATAGTAAAGCTTAATATGGACAGTCAACTTGAGTTTAAACAAACTGGCCGATTTATTTTTACTGCTACTAATTGCAGCTCTACTGCAGTTATCGCTATTTTACGGTCTCTGCTACGCAAGCCCCATACAAGACTCAACCACATTTATCACTCCTACTACAGCAGAAGCTGCAGAAAGCGCAAACCTAACGCCTCAAGTATTAGTTTTGCGCTTCGAAGGCCCGATAGGGCCAGCAACAAGTGAGTACTTAACTCATGGAATTAAGCTTGCTAACTCTGGCGGTAGGCCGCCTCTGACGTCCGATCGCAAAGCTGATTTAGTTGTCATTGTCATGGATACCCCAGGTGGCCTTGTTTCTAGCCTAAGAGATATTAATCAAAGTATTTTAAACTCCAAAGTACCTGTGGCTTGTTTGGTCGCGCCGCCAGGTGCAAGGGCGGCAAGTGCTGGTACCTATATGCTTTATGCCTGCCACGTCGCCGCAATGGCAGAGGCCACAACCTTAGGTGCGGCGACACCAGTCAGTATTGGACCCGGATCGACTCCGGCACCTAGCCCCAATAAAGATTCAGGCTCTGATCCCAACTCTAGCTCAGGCTCAGACGCTAAGTCCGGCGAGGAAACGAACAACAGCACACCAAGCCCTAGCGCCATGGAAAAGAAAGTCCTCAATGATTCAATAGCCTATATCCGCGCATTGGCGCAGCTTCGAGGCCGAAATCAAGAGTGGGCCGAGCTCGCCGTAAAAGAAGCCGCGACGCTCACTGCCAACGAAGCCCTAGAGATGAATGTCATCAACATCATCAGTCCTGACGCCCAGACTTTGGTTGCACAGCTCGATGGCTGGCAAGTTGAGATAGACAATCAACAGCTCACGTTAGCGTTAGATAATGCCGAACTACACGAGCAGCGCCCTGATTGGCGTAATCAAATCATCGCCACTATCACCAACCCCAACGTCGCTTATATTCTGATGCTGATTGGTATTTACGGTATTTTGCTGGAGTTTTACAGCCCCGGGATTGGAATTGCCGGGATCACAGGTGCCATTAGTCTACTGATTGCCATGTATGCCTTTCAAATGTTGCCCATTAGCTACGCCGGATTAGGCCTGTTATTACTCGGATTAGCACTTATTACCATAGAGTCATTTGCCCCAAGCTTTGGCTTGTTTGGCATTGGTGGCATCATCGCCTTTGCGGTTGGCTCACTCTTCCTAATCGATACCGAGGCCGATCACTACGCCCTTTCCTTGCCACTCATTGCGGCGGTTTCGGTAACGGTCACTTTACTCTCGCTGTTGGTGTTAGGCACACTTTGGCGCAACAGAAAATCCCCCATCGTCAGTGGTGATGGCCAAATTGTTGGCCAAACTGCGCTAGTGGTTAATGACTTTACGCCAAGTATATTCAACATAAACGCACCTGATGCAAGCGCGGTTGGCAATGGTCAGCTTGAATATAAAGGCTTTGTTCAGCTGCAAGGTGAAGTCTGGGCAGCAAGTTCACACGCTAATCTTAAAAAAGCACAACAGGTTACTGTTGTCGTGCGTCACGATCTTTCGCTGGAGGTCGAACTGCCTCCAACCTCTAATTAACAAGTTATAGTTAACAAGTACTAATCAACAAGTGCTAATCAACAAGTGCTAAATAGCTAAGGAGTTGAATATGGGCCCTATCTTCGCTAATGGCAGTGTCTTTTTAGGCGTATTGACCTTTCTTGTTGTCGCCTTACTCGTCAGCATGTTTAAAATTTTAAGGGAGTATGAGCGCGGCGTGATCTTCCTATTAGGTCGTTTTTATCAAGTAAAAGGGCCAGGGTTGATCATAGTGATCCCTATCATTCAACAAATGGTGAGGGTCGACTTACGTACTGTTGTAATGGATGTGCCCACTCAGGACGTGATCAGTCGCGATAATGTTTCGGTGCAAGTCAATGCGGTGATCTATTTTAGGGTGATCGATGCTCAAAAAGCGATTATCAACGTTGAGGATTTTTTGCAGGCCACGTCGCAACTGGCACAAACCACCCTACGTTCGGTGTTAGGCCAACATGAACTCGATGAGATGCTGGCAAATAGAGATATGCTCAATACGGATATTCAATCCATACTCGATAACCGAACCGACGGCTGGGGGATCAAAGTATCAAATGTCGAAATTAAGCATGTCGATCTTAATGAAACAATGATCCGAGCAATCGCCAAGCAAGCGGAAGCTGAGCGTACTCGTCGAGCCAAGGTGATCCACGCCTCGGGTGAGATGGAAGCCTCGGCAAAATTAGTTGAAGCCGCAGAAAAATTATCAACACAACCTAATGCGATTCTTTTGCGTTACTTACAGACGCTCACCGAAATTGCCAGTGAAAAAAACTCGACTATCCTGTTCCCGCTGCCGATGGATCTGCTCAACGGCGTGCTCGATAAAAAAGATAAAAAAGATAAAAAAGACAATAAAGGTAATAAAGACCAAAAAGACTAAAACTGATCCTAAACGTTAAATCGTCAACACATTCCAGAACAAGACAACACAAAACAAAAAGCCCTTATCAACCGATAAGGGCTTTATTTTATGCGTTTTTCAATGAGCGACTAATACCGTCACTATTGCAATTCATCATTTACGACTAGCTGTTAACCGTCGCTTGCACTGGCTCTGATTGTGTTTCAACTTCAGGGTTGTACTTATCAATAACCACCGCACATACCGCATCACCAGTAATGTTTAGCGTAGTTCTTATCATGTCAAATATACGGTCTAAAGCAAACAATAGTGGTAGACCTTCAATTGGAATACCTGCTGCAACTAATACCGCTATCACTAAAAATGATGGACCCGGTACACCAGCCTGACCAATTGCGCCCAATGTCGATGTAAAGATAATCGCTACATACGCAGCAAGACCTAATTCGACATTAAACATCTGAGCAAAAAATACCGCCACTAGACCGTAGTAAATTGCGTTACCACTCATGTTAATCGTCGCGCCCAAAGGCAGTACAAATGCCGCCGTAGACTTAGATACGCCAAGCTCTTTCTCACACACTTCGATGTTAACTGGCAACGCGGCCATCGATGAAGCAGTAGACATCGCCAAGGCTTGCGGCTTCTTCATGGCCGATAGGAACTTGCCAACAGGAACATTAGAGAAGAACTTCACCATCAATGGGAAGAAGATAAAGCCATAAATTAAGATAGCGGCGACATAAACTAGGAATAGGTTCAACACAACAGTCAGTGACTGGAAGCCAAAAGTACCCACTGAGTCAGCCATTAAACCAAATACACCAATTGGGGCAATCAACATCACGATGTTAATCATCCAAATAAAGGCTTCAACGATAGTATTAAGTGCAGAAGTAATCGGCTTAGCCGCTTCTTGATTGACTTTAGTCAGTGCGATACCAAAGAAAATACAGAACACCAAAATTTGCAGAATATTACCGCCAGTAAGTGCCTCGAATACGTTAGTTGGGATCATACCGATAATGGTATCAGCCACACCCGGTAATGCCCCCTGCTCAGCCGTTACCGCTGCCAGACCCGCACTGTGCTGCGAAAAATCCATACCAACACCCGGCTGGAAAAACTCGCCCATAACAAGTGCCAAGCTCACCGCCAAGGCTGATGTTGCCATGAAGAAACTAATCGTGCCAATACCGACTTTACCCGCCGACGGACCCGCACCTAAACTTGCTGCGCCTGCAATAATCGAAACCGCGACTAAAGGGATCACCAACATTTTAATTAAATGGATGAAAAATGTTCCTAGCGGAGCGAAGATAGAAGCATCTTCTCCCATCATCATACCCACGATCGCACCTAGGACCATGGCTACAACCACTTGGAATCCAATGTTTTTATAAAACTTTTTCTTTTTGTTCAACACCCTAGCTCCATCAAAGACTTGTTTTTATTAAGTAGCATTCAGTACTACTTTGATTCTTTGCAGCACGATAGCACCCAGAATGGGGAATTAATGTGATTCACTAACGAGTTATCATTGATTACGCCAATTAATAAGAAATACTCGACTTACGTTAAACAATCCTCAATTAAAGTGGCAATAAAAAATAGAAACCTCAATAATTGAAAACGAGTGTAAATAAAAATAACATCACCAACACCATAAAGTAACCTTCACACAAATAAACAACTTCCCTGTAGCAGGCATGAATCATTTGTCAGGTAAGCGCCTTCAGCCTTAGACGATTAACCGCTCATAAAAACAGCTTAAGATGCCAGTTTAATAGGGTGCTGTTTTCTAGGCTAACAGGCTCAATTCTGTCTATTATTAATAGTAAGTAGTCAATCAACTGACATCCCATTTTTAAAGGGATATTTAGCCGATTAAAGCAGGCTTTTTACGCCTGATTGTTATCGAGATGGTCTCCGAAATGGCCACCGAGATTATCACCGAGGTTTACTATGCGTACTCATCAGATTTTATGCCCAACAGACTTTTCAGAAACAGCATCTCATGCCCTAGGCTACGCCGTTGAGATGGCAAACTTATATCACGTTAATATCCGCTTACTACACGTGATGAGTAAACCCTATGGCGAGCACAATTACGGCATAGTAGTTGAGAGCAATAAAGATCTTGAGACACAGCTTAACGCCTATTCCAATGAAAAACTCAGTGAACTTGTTTCTCAAGTCGCACCTGAACTAGAGCCAAGCCTTGAGGTTAAAACAGCGATTAGGAGTGGCGATACCTTTGCGCAAATTCTCGAAGACAGTATAGAGAACGATGTTGGCATGATAGTCATCGCCAGCCATGGCCATAAGGGTTTATCGCACATGCTCAACCCTAACGTATCAGAGGAGTTGGCCAATAAGGCTACATGTCCGGTACTTATCGTTAAGTAATTTAAAAGAAGGTGCTAGGTTAAAGGCTATAGGTTAAAGGTTAAAGGTTAAAGGTTAAAGGTTAAAGGTTAAAGGCCCTAGGTTATCGGTCCTAGGTCCTAGGAAAAGCCACAATACCCCAACAAAAGATGAGTGCTCCGCTCACAGAAAAATGAACTACCCCCTAAGCCTTTTTCTAAAAGTAAATGGCCATTGTAGGTCGGTATTTATGCCGTCAATTGTCGTTCATTCAGATACAACATCATGGGCTAAAGCCCAACCTACATAAGCCTTACCGAGAAGCCATACCGAACAGCCTTATCTAGAAGCCTAGCGCTCTAACCTCTCCACTAGCCGGACGTAGTCCGTTCTAGAAGAAAATAGCCATTGTAGGTCGGTATTTATGCCGTCAATTATCTTACATTCAAATACAACACTGATGGGCTAAAGCCCAACCTACATAGGCCTTACCGAGAAGCCATACCGAACAGCCTTATCTAGAAGCCTAGCGCTCTAACCTCTCCACTAGCCGGACGTAGTCCGTTCTAGAAGAAAATAGCCATTGTAGGTCGGTATTTATGCTGTCAATTGTCGTTCATTCAGATACAACACCGATGGGCTAAAGCCCAACCTACATAAGCCTTACCGAGAAGCCATACCTATAAGCCTTATCTAGAAACCTAGCGCTCTAAACTATCCCCTAACCGGACGCTACCCGTTCTAGAGGCAAATGGCCATTGTAGGTCGGCATTTATGCCGTCAATTATCTTACATTCAAATACAACACCGATGGGCTAATGCCCAACCTACATAAGCCTTACCTAACAGCCTTAACTAGAAACCTTACCTAACAGCCTTATCTAGAAGCCTAGCGCTCTAACCTCTCCACTAGCCGGACGTAGTCCGCTCTCAAAGCGAAGCGCCCTTCTACAAAAAACTATTTCTTCCACAGATAAGTTCTGTCTGAATAGTCTTAAAGCCATTCGGGCCGGTATACCACCAGCAAGGTAATTGCCATGCCATTGAGCAAGGCTTCAGGAAAACCTAACAGCCCAATAAGCACTAAATAGTTATGACTCAAATACGCCCAGTCGTATTTAGTGGTGAACGATAACCACGTCGCCCAAGCAAAAATATGAAACAAAATAGATAAAAAGCCGTTGATAAACGCGCCGCAAAAAATATAGATAAACAGATGATGGGGTAAGTACTTAAATACCAGGCTGTACACCAAGAAACAGCAAAAGAGAGGCAAACACACCCCAAGCAGCCCATAGATAGCGAATACTGCGGGCTGTTTAAAGACAAATAGAGCAAAAAATAGTGTTGGCAATAACGCTATTAAGCTGGCCAAGCGCCAACCAAACATCAGCATTAACACCACTAAGCCTAGAAAGTGAACATGGATCTCCGGCGTGACACTGGCGTTCATCAGCCACAAACCGGTTAGCGCTATGCTTGCCATCAAAACATGGGTTTGCTTAGCGGGAGTCCTCAATAACTGAACCAGCTCATCGCTTGGGTAAATCACCCAAACCCATAAGGCTAAGATCAGCAATGTGGCGATATCCCCACTGGAAAAGCTCCAGTTAATGTCGCTCAGCCGTCTATGCCAGAAATCGATTAAACCTGCGTCCATGAACTGTAAAATCCTGTAATCTCGCTGCTAACTTACTTCAATATACGTTATGCTGGCCCGTATAAACCTATAATTAGAACAAAAAATCTTATGCGCTTAACAACATTGTCTTTTGTCGTCGTACTCAGTAGCTTGCTCAGCGCGTGTAGCAGCCAGCCTGATATCGAGCCCGAAAAATTTGCAGGCCAAGTCAGTGACTCTTTTAGAACCGATATTAAA
Source organism: Shewanella sp. 0m-8 (assembly GCF_052977265.1). Lineage (NCBI taxonomy): Bacteria > Pseudomonadati > Pseudomonadota > Gammaproteobacteria > Alteromonadales > Shewanellaceae > Shewanella > Shewanella sp. 0m-8. Next base: position 13,410 of record NZ_JBRIMB010000012.1, read on the forward strand.
GGTAATGGTTTAAAGCTATTTACTTACCGCGCCATTCTCACCATGGAAACACCACAAAGCCAAGCTTTACCACACGAGGTGCGCTCAAACCAAAAGAAGCGTTCTCGTGCTAACAAACGATATCAAGGGCCAGATTTAACGATGTGGACAGAGAAGATTGAGCATGGTTTACAACAAACCATCGAAATGACCGGCTACTGCAAAGAGGGATATATCGAACTGAGCCGCAGTATTCAGTACGACCGTGGAATGATCCGTGGTGAGTGTAATGATGGCGCCGATGAAGCCGATATCGCTAAGTTTGATTCTTAATGTGCTTATTGATTATGTGGATGGACTGCTTATTTAAAACAGTCCATTCCCTGCTATTTAAATCTAAAGCTCGTTGAATCCAAAGTTTTTTAAATCAAAAGTCCTTTAAATCAAAAGCCCTTTAAATCCATGGGCTAATTTAATTACTGATTAATTTAACCACAGTCTGATTTAATCACAACAAGCTAAAAAACAACCATGTTTTAACCTAAATCTAATCAAGATCTCTCTACTGCTCAATTGGGTAACCACATTCCGTAAGGAACTGCAAAAAACCATACTCAGTTAACCAACAAAGCTGCTGTTCTGAGTTAACGAGAAATCGACCGCTATAACACAGACCGTGACCAGACACAGTACCCACCACATTGGTAGATCGTGGCACGATTAACATCCAGCCCTGAGTCAATAAAATATTATAAGGTAAGCAATCGGCGGCGCCGTCAGTCAAGGTCGCTTTATAGCGGCCAAACTTAAGCATCGCGGCGTTATAATGCTGTATCAACAATTGAGCATCTAAATGTTCAAATTGAAATAGATAATGCTTAAAGGGCAATTTGCCTGAGAGTATTAAGGCTTCTAATGTGATTGGCGTCTTCACTATTTGCATATGACGGTGCATTTGGCTAGCCCCAGCATCATGCCCGGCATTAAAAAAACCCAGCGTATCCGCTGAAGAAAAGCCCTGAATCCACGCCTTAAAGTCGACTAGTCTCAAAGCCGATGTTTGCGAAAGACATTCTTTAGCACAGATCAATATATGTGGAGTGATAATCGGAAATTTGTTCAGTAAACAGACATGCTCTGAACCAATCTCACCAATATAAAGTGCGGGATCATAAGGAGCAAGAAAAGGATCATGTAGCGACACCTGCGGCTGATGCTTTTTCGCCATGTTCTCTGTGACTATGTTGCCTACATAGTTGATTCCATCGAGTTCAATTAATGTATCAGCATCCGTTAACGGCAGTAATGCCCCCGTTTGCACACCGCTCTTTGTTAACTTCTCGGCTATTGTCCAAAGCATTTGACTCGATCCAATTCAAAAGGTTACCGACAGAGAATAATCTATTCATAGCGACAAAAGTAGCTGTTTCAGCTGCTTTATTAAAGGCTAATAGCGCTAAAATCACATTAGGATTAAAGCCGCTCACCACCAAGGACCCGCAGACAACAAAGAAAGACAACAACGCAAGCCTTTTAACAGCTTAAGCTTTACCTCCGTGTTCTTCGTGAAAGCAAACCGACAAAATCGGTTGGTAGTTAAGATACGACAAAGTCCCTTGGTGTTCACAAAGTGTCTCAGATGTTACAAACTCATTTTTGGACAGAATGTATGGTACGCGGATATTCGGTAACGCCTCATTAACGCCGCCTTAAGCGGCGAAAAATAGTTGGCTACAATGTGTAGCGAAGCGGAACCGAGGCAACTGTTACGAATCCGACTTTAAGACCTTGTTGAACGAAGCCGCTCTGCGGCAGAAGAGATAACAAGCCTCTTTCCTTGCACATCCTAAATACTTTCTAGTAGCGACCAGCCTTGGTCGTAACCCTAGGAGTATTGTCATGAACACATTTGAACAGCAACGCTTTCCCAGATCACTCGCAAGAACACGGTCGAAGCAATTAACCTGCTGACGGATGGTTTAGCGCTGAAATGGGAGTGTGGCGTATGAAGTTCGTCGATATTTTACATGCTCATCTTGATGCGTTTAATCAGGCATACGAGCAACAGATAACAACCGCGAGGCGACAAGCCATTTATTCGATGCTCAGCTGCCGCAGCAATACTGAACGCACGAGTCTTTGGGCATGTCAGAGTTGTACTCATACCACTGATTATCCACTCTCATGTGGTCACCGGAGCTGCCCTCAATGCCAGCACAACACCACGGCAGATTGGCTAGCTAAACAACAGACTAAGTTATTGCCCGTTGAGTATTACATGGTGACGTTCACTTTACCTTTTGAGCTTCGAGTCATTGCAAAACATCAACCTGAGTTGCTCTATCAAGCTATGTTTTCAGTTGCGGCCAGTGTACTTAAAGACTTTGCACACAACTCAAAATCACTTGGTGGAGAGATAGGTTTCACGGGAGTACTGCATACCCACAGCAGACGCCGAGACTACCATCCGCATCTTCACTTCATCATTCCCGCTGGAAGCTTTAACAAAGACAAAAAGCAGTGGCAAAAAAGCAGAGGTAAATATCTGTTCAACGCCTTTAATCTCGCCACAGTGTGGCGAGCAAGGTTGCTGGAATACCTGACAAATAAGCTAGATATCACACTGCCAGCAGCTACCCCAAAGAAGTGGGTGGTAGATTGCCAGCATGTTGGCAAAGGCTTACCTGCACTGAAGTACTTATCAAGATACCTCTATCGCGGTGTATTGCCTGATAAAAATATCATCAGTAATATCGATGGGCACGTCAGCTTCGAGTATCTAGACAGCCAAACTCAGACCAATAAAGTGCGTACCTTACCCGCGATAGAGTTCCTATGGTTAGTGCTTCAGCATGTTTTGCCCAAAGGGTTACGCCGAGTACGAGATTATGGATTACTTAGCGGGTACTTCTGCAAACTGAGGCAACAAATACAGTTGATGATCGTTGTCACAGGGGCGGTATTTCCCCTAGTCGAAGAGGCAAAACGCATTGCGGCAATACGGCCTTGTCCTTGCTGTCAGCAGCCGATGACATTTATGGGCGTACATGGAAAAAAGCAGGTGCGACTGACAAGCTTTCATAGCCAGAGCACTTAGCAATCTAACGCCACTGTTTAAGCGGTAAGATAACAGGATTTTGAAATTTTAGATCTCTAGAAGTGAAACGCAGGAGGTGATTAAGCTTTTGAAACTATAGACTTACTTATTAGCTGTCGGTGCTAAGGGATAGCTATGGCTAGCCAAAAGTGTAAATTAAGCTCCCCGACCTAAACCAGCGTGAGCTCTCACGCCGCTATTTACTATATAAAGGTATCACTTCCTACAAACCCGGGCTTGTTCAACACTCGGGATAAGGACGCGGCTACGCGCGGCCTATCCTTATTCGTTAGCAATAAGTTTAATCCTATGAGAACGTTTTTATATGTTTCATGTTTTTTATTGAATCATTAAACTCTTGTAGTGATGAGTCAAGTTTATACATACCAAGTGTTTTAAGGTTATATCCTGCTTCAAATTGTTTAGGGCTAGGAAACTCAAACTCCATCTTAAAAGCATCATCATTTTCTGATATGTAAAAAAACTTTAAGTCATCAAAGGAGTAAACAGCATCATCAATAATTAAACTGTTTGAAGTTAAATCAAATACAAATAATTTGGGGTGTTTAATTACCTTATAAATACGATCAACTAGCCAAATTAATAGGAACGGTATACCTCCTATAAGAAAAATAGCTTTCCCCCAGAGATTATCAGGAATGCTTTCTCTAAAAAACCAAAATGGAATACATAAAAGAAGACATAAAAGTGGTTCACTTAAGGGACTAATATAATAATGCTTTTTAAATTGATATCTACCCAACTATAGCTCCTGCAATATTGCTAACGCCCTGCTAATAAGTGAACCATGTGCTGGCAGGCGATTTGCTCAGCAAATGGCATGACAGCCTTGGTGAATCTGGATTTAGCAGCTTGTTATACACCTGTATCAGCGCACATGACAGTTACATACACGCCTTTTGAATCTACCTGATGCAAGTGATTAAAGCCGAACTTTGTATATAAGCCACCAGATAAATTTTCAGTTTGAAGATATAGCTTTTTGATATTGGCGTTAAGGGCTCTTTTTAGTGCCTCAGCAACCAAAGCAGAGCCAATCCCATGACCGCGAAAATCTTTACGTACGTATACACCGCCAAGCCAAAATTCATATTCAGGGAATGCGTCCATTTCTCTGATTTTAAGCTCAGCAGCACCGACTAAATCATTACCTATGTGACAAAGTATGAGCATTGGAGCCTTTTCTATGTTGGTAGCCGCAGCAACATTTTTTTGAACAAACTCTAACGGGTAACGCCCAGTGTCTCGACACCATTCATCAAAGTACCATTTAGCAACTGTTGATGCTGCGGATGGTTGTTCAGCGAGTAGAGAAAATTCCATTTTTACCTCTTGGTGTATAACGCCCACATTAAGGGGCTTTTTATTAGTTTGCTAAAATGTGTAGCGCAGCGGAACCGAGCAAACTATAAAAAGTCCCGCTTTAATTGCTTGTTATGTTTTTTGTGCACCATTGCTTAACAATAGAGCTACCAGCAATGTTGGAATTGCAGCATACATTAAAGGTGCTACAGCAAAGCCCATAAATACTAATAGATACACTAAGAATAAAACTATAGGCAGAGCAAAGTAAAATAGGTTTTGCTTAGTGAATAAAGTAAATGCTTTGCGAACTATTAAAACAATAATTAAAGATAAAATTGACGCAAATAATACGATTAATATATTTGGATAGTAGGAAACCACGAATTCATTATATGGTCGGAGAAACTCGGGGACAGGCATGGCTGCAACAACACCAGATAACCATACAAAGATATAAGCAAAAGAACTACCTAGTAGAAATGAAATAATATTTTTGTGCACCGAGGTCATAATTGACTCCTTCCTTGTGAAAAACATAACGCCCCACTAAGAGGCAAAAAATTGTTGGCTAAACTTAGCGACGAAGGAGCAAAAAGCCAACTGTTTTTTGTCCTGCTTAAGTGGCTTGTTAGCAGTACTATACGTCACAAGTTACTGTTTTATTGGTTTCTATTTTATTACCACCGCCATCAATTTCTTCTACTTTAATGGTGTAAGTTGTGACTTTAATTTCCTTACCCATTTCATTAACTCCGTTAAACTTTGAACAAAAATTTGATGTTTCTTTTTCTACCTCAGTAAACTTTGAAGTTGATGTTGAAGTACACCCACTTAGAGTAACTACCGTAAAAAAAGCTAGAGTGGTGGTGAGACTATATTTCATTACATATCCTTGTACTGCTAACGTCGCGATAACGTCTTAGTATTTGTGCGCATGCGCGTTTACCTCATTAGACCAGCTAAAACGCGCACAACTAATCATTTGTATTTATTGATGAAAATAAAATATGGAACAATAACTTTTTAGAGAAAACGCGCATGCGCGTTTATCAAACCTGTTATTTAAATCAACACCTACATAAGACATTGATGTTATAGCACAAATCTTCCCTCCTCAAGTGTAAGTGAGCATTATTCACACAACATTTCCCTGAAAAACCGAGCAAAGTAGATAATACTGTATAAATAAACAGTTCAAGAGTGACTTCCCATGACAGCTAAAAAAAGCCCTTTCTTAACTCAAGTTAGTGAACATATGCGTATGCGCGGTTACAGTATCAAAACAGAAAAAGCATATTTGTACTGGATTAAAGCTTTCATTAACTTTCAGCAAAAGCGTCACCCAGAAGTAATGGGGCAAGCTGAAGTGACTCAATTCCTCAGTTTTCTGGCTAACTCACGTAATGTTGCTATTAATACACAGAAAGTGGCGCTCAATGCTCTTGTGTATCTTTATCATAAACACCTAAAACAAGATCTAGGCGACTTGGGGTTTAGATATGCCACCAAACAAAGGCAGTTACCTATTGTGCTATCTACCGAAGAAGTTTCTGAGGTGCTTTGCCAGCTTAATGGGCGAGACCAGCTTATTGTCGAGTTACTGTATGGCAGCGGACTGCGGGTTTCAGAATGTTTAAGGTTACGTATTCAAGATATCGATCTCGCACGCTGCTCACTCACTGTCAGAAATGGAAAAGGCCATAAAGACAGACAAACCATTCTCAGTCAAAAATGTACTATCAAACTACCTGCTTATATCGATGCTGCGCGTGCTATTCAGATTAAGGACAATACCTGTGGTGTGGGGCCATCTTTACCCAATGCACTAGAGCGTAAGTACCCCAATGCATATAGGCAAGCTGGCTGGATGTTTGTTTTTCCATCAACCACCACAAGTGATAATCCGTACACTAAGACTCACTGTAGACACCATTTACATCAGAGTGTTATTCGAAAAGCACTTGCCGCTGCGGTGCGGAAAACCCATATCATCAAAAGAGTTACTTGCCATACCTTTAGACATAGCTTTGCCACCCATTTACTTCAAGCTGGGCGAGACATAAGAACGATTCAGGAGCTACTGGGCCACAATGATGTCAATACCACTCAAATCTACACTCATGTGCTTGGCCAACATTACGCAGGCACCGTGAGCCCGCTAGATAATCTTTAATACGGCTATCACGGAGCCTGACGGTGATTTAAAAATAAGCTAAACCAATGAAAAAGTTGTAATAATAAAACATCAGCCTACTCGTTTCACCTTTTAAGTGATGGGCACTAAACCGCCTATTAATGAGATAGCTACAAAATGGTTTAGGCCCACCGGACAGAGCCAAACGATTACATCTATGTCACCGTTGCATTTGTGAACCGGCTCATATCAGGTGTTATGGCCGAACTTCCTAGGATAGACTGGCAACGATATCTAATCATTACCAGCTCAAGCGCGCGACTTGGTAACAGCAACCAAAAAAATAAATGTCATCCGTCTTCATTCGAAGGCCAACATTAATGTCCATTAAATCTCTTCCCGTTCTAATCAAAACTTACCCACTTCACGTTCGTAATATATTGCTGAAAAGCACGTTTACTCTCACTGCTAATGTCATTATGATGCGCCCATCTTTACTATTGGAATGCCACTAAGATGCGCACCACTCTTGTTATTTTCGCTCTACTCTACTCACTGTTCTCGATTAACGCCCTTGCTCAAACTGAAGCTCAAACGAATACAGTAAACCATGCCCAGCCTATCGCTATTTTGGGAGCGATGGACGCTGAAATAGAAAAGCTACTGCCGGAAATTGAGCAACGCCAAACCCATACCATTGCCAAAAACACTTATTACACAGGTCTTATCAAAGGTAAACCTGTGGTTGTCGCTCGCTCTGGTGTTGGTAAAGTCAATGCGGCGATCACCACTTATGTGTTGATCAATCACTTTAATGTCAACAGCATTATTTTCACCGGTATTGCTGGCGCTGCGGGACCTGAGTTGAATGTTGCCGATGTGGTGATTTCAACCGCGCTGGTGCAGCACGATGTTGACTTAACCGCTTTTGGCGCGCCAAAAGGTCAGCTTGATGGCTATAACGATCGTTTCTTCTACGCCGATAAAAAACTGCAAGCACTAGCCCTTAGCGCTGCGCAAGAGTCTGTGGGTAAAACGCGGGTACACCAAGGCGTTATTGCCACTGGCGATCAGTTTATTGCCGATAAAAGCGTAGTAAACATGTTACTTAAAGAGTTCAATGCTATCGCAGTTGAAATGGAAGGCGCCGCAGTAGCGCAAGTTACCGATATGTTCGATATCCCGTTGGTTGTCATTCGCACCATTTCAGACAAAGCCGATGGTTCGGCACACTTAGTTTATGAAGAAGCCAAGCAGGTAACTGCTGATAACTCAGTGGCCATCACATTAAATATGCTTAGCAAGATGTAATCAATACAGTCTGAATTCCGCTCTCTATAAAAAAGGCGCTAAACCTGATGGTTTAGCGCCTTTTTTATATGGGATCAGCCCGTCTTATATAAACGACTATTCTTTTCTGCGACAACTTCTATACTTTTGTTAATCAACCTAAATATCAGAATCCATTATGTTTGTATATGAGCGTACCAGAGGTGTTCTTTTTTCTTTAGGTATGAGTTTGCCTATCATTTACGGCGCTCTCACGCAGCATTTTCTTCAAGCCGCATTTATGAGCCTTGGAGCCTTACTCGCTTTGCTACTCGACCCTCGCAGTCAGGCATTAAAGCAAATTCTCGCTATCGTTATCGGGGTGCTCGCGGTGATCCTAGCAGCAGCGCTGGGGTTGACCTTAATCGGTCATCCACACATGGCCATTGCCGCATTAATGGTATTTGGCTTTCTCGCTGGCCTGCCAAAACCAGAACACGCCTATTGGGGGTTACTCGGTAAATATATTGCCACTGCATTATTATTGGCTCAGCTGGGCTTCCCAGCTTCAATCAATATAGGCGCCGCTTATTTTTACGGTGCACTTTTTGCTTTAGCGCTTATTTTACTGCAAGGCTGGCTATATAAAATTGACGAGGTTGGTCACTCGCCTAGCAATGAATTTTTTCAAATCATTAAAGGTGATACTAACGGCCCTTTTTATGGCCTCACGTTACCGTTAACCATACTGGCTGCAACCCTCTGTGCTAATTGGCTGCATGTCAATCAACCCGGTTGGGTCGGCTTGACCATATTATTTGTGATGCATATTAATGATAGACTTTCTTGGCATCATTTATGGGATCGCATCGTTGGCACCTTACTTGGGATCATCATTGCCTACTTCTCTGTTCGCTATATTGATCAGCTTGGCTTAGCGCTGGTGATAGCCATATTTGCCTTTTGGATCCCGTTCAGTCTCAGGAAAAGCTATTTACTGTTTAGCCTCTCGATAACGGTCACCGTTATGGTGGCGATCAATTTTGCCTTGATGCCCAATGGCGATTTAAATCTAATGAGCTGGCGCTTTTATGACACTGTCATTGGCTGTTTTTGGGTGGCAATCGCGCTTATCATCACCCATGGGATCCATGCTTTTAGAAACAAAAGATAAGTTTATACATCCGCTTTAAAGTCATCCTTTAGTGGACTGCATGTTGCTCTCTACTATGTGCATCACACTCTCTATTTTGTCAATATTTCATTAAAAAAGGCGCTAACCACAAGGGTTAGCGCCTTTTTAGCATCTATCATTACAAGCTGATTAGGCCTTTATTTCCTCATCTTTCTGACTAAAACTGACCTTGCCAAAATCGTCTAGAATCGCGTAACAGGCCGGGACCATAAATAGCACTAGCGCGGTAGATGCAAAAATACCAAATACCATAGAAACCACCAAAGGCTGTAATACCTGCGCTTGAATACTGGTTTCAAGTAACAGTGGCAACATGCCCGCAGCTGTGGTTAGAGACGTAATAAATACGGCTCTGAAACGCTCTTTGCTAGCACTCACTACCGCTTGATGCACCGATTGGCCCTCTTCTACGTGAAAACGGATATATTGCACCAGCAATATCGAGTCATTGACCACCACCCCGGCAAGTGCCACAAAGCCAAGTATCGACGGCATGCTCATGGAATATCCCAGTAACAGATGACCCCATAACACGCCAATTAACCCAAGCGGAATAACGGCCATGACCACTAATGGTTCAATGTAGCTCTTAAACTGCAGGCTTAAAATGGCAAATACCGCTAGCAAGCCAACAATAAAGCCACTTGCCATTGAGTTTTGGGTGGTCGCGCTCTCTTTAACTTCACCTTCATAGCTGACACGAATACCGGGATAGCGCTTTTTAAGCTCAGGTAATAGCTCATCTTTAAAGGCGTTATTGATTTCGCTAGCGTTGGCTAAGTGAGTATCCACTTCGCCAGTTATGGTGACAAATCGCATGCCATCGAGGCGAGAGATCTTAACGTAGCCTCGTTGCCACTCAAAGTTGGCCACCGCAGACAGCGGTACTTGCTCGCCTGCGCTACCGATATTGATTGGGAAGTTCGCCAGATTTTCAAGCTTAGCGGCATCAATTTTATCTAGCTGTACATCGATTTGAATGCTCTCTGGCCCCACTTGAATGGTATCGGCTGTTTGATGAAAATAAGCGCCACGAAGCTGGCTCGCTAACATCATGCCGTTTACGCCAAAGGCTTCTGCCCCCGGTTTTAAAGTCATTAAAATCTCGGCTTTACCCGGCCTCATACTGTCCATCACGCCTGAAACACCATTAAAGCCTTGCAAGTATTGCTGCACTTCAATCGCCGCTGATTTAAGTTCGTTTAAGTTGTCACCGCGCACACGAATTTCAATCGCGCGCCCAGCAGGCCCCATCTTAGGCTGCTTAAAGACGATGGCAATCGGATCGACCATTTCGCCCACGCCCTGCTGCCATTCTCTGATAAAGGTGCTCATCAGTGTTTGGCGCACTTCAGCGCTGAGCAAGTCAACTTTTACCGTGGCAACATGGGCACCACTTTCACCGGCATCGGCGTTAAAGTTAAAGCGCTCAGTAATATGCTGGATAAGTTGTTGTCCGTCTTCTTTATCGCTGTATTTATCACCTAGCTGTTTAGCAACGCTGACCACTCGATTAACCACAAACTCAGTTTGCTCAAGCGTTGCACCCGGCGGCAAGATAATCCGCGCTTCGGCTACATCGCCGTCAAGCTCAGGAAAGCCGATAAACTTAACCGCGCCGCCAGCTGCCAGCGAAATAGAGATAAACAATAAGCTTATCACTGAGCCCATAAACAGATAGCGCCATTTGATCACCCACTCTACCGCCGCCACTAATTGTACCGTTCTGAAATGCTCAAACTGTTGGTTAAATTTTTGTTTGAAACGACTGGTTTTACGCTCTTTGCCTTTGGCGGCATGGGCCAGGTGGTTAGGCAAAATCAAAAAGGCTTCGACTAAACTGACAGTCAAGATAAGCAGTAACGTTTGCGGAATAACCCTAAGCACTTTGCCCATATCGCCTTCCATAAAAGCGATGCTGGAGAAGATAAATACCGTGGTTAAAAAGGATGATATGACCCCAGGCAATACGCGCTTTACCCCTTGAATAACGGCGTCAGTTTTACTCAAACCTCGCTCAATATGGGCCGCTATAGATTCGGCGATAACAATGGCATCGTCCATCATGATGCCGATTGCCATTAAAAAGGCCACCAGCGTCATAATGTTAATCGTTAAGCCAACTTGCGCCATAAAAAACAAGCTGCCCATAAAGGCGACGGGTAAGCCCATGGCCACCCAAAATGAGTAACGTAAGCTAAAAAACAACCACATACACAGGAACACAAGCACCACACCTTGCAAGCCATTTTCAATTAGCATATTAAGGCGATCCCACAGCAATGAACTTAAATCATTGGAAGTGCTAATGGTGATCCCATTGGGAGTGCGCGGTTTCTCAGCATCTAAAAAGCCGATGACTTCCTCTTTTAGTCTTAATGAATCTTGCGACTTATTCTTAAACACAGTCAAAATTGCGGCTTGTTCACCATCAAAGCGAATGCTCTCTTCATCAAGCTCGAATCTATCGGTAATGGTGGCAATATCACCAAGCCGTACGACTCCGCCCTGAGCGTCTGAGCGGATCACAATATTGGCAAGACGTTCGGGCTGCACTTCACGCTGATCGAAGCGAATAAGAATATTCTTACTTGGCGTCTCAACCGTGCCGCTAGGTAGCTGCACGTTTTGTTGTTCAATCTGTTTGGCTACATCGGCCACACTCATGCCTAGACGTTTAATCGCGCCGAGTGAGATCTCAACCAACAATTGGTGCGATGAAAAGCCCGCGATCTCCACTTGCCGAATACTGGTATCTAGCTTGAGTCGACGCTTTAAGTCTTCGGCGTAGGCTTTAAGTTCTGGCTTGCTGGTCGACGCTGACACCGCAATATCGATAATCCGCTCGTTAAAATCTAACTGTTCAACAATTGGCGGTTCAATTTCTGCCGGAAAGTCTTTAATTGCCGAGATCTTAGTTTGTACATCAACAAGGCTGCGGCCAATCTCAGCTTTATCGTCAAGCTTAAGTGTCATGCGAGCAACGCCTTCTAGCGCGTCACATTTGGTTTCAATAATACTACCAAGGCTATCGACGGCATCTTCCATTCTAAGGCAGAGGTTTTCTTCCACGTCTTGAGGGGATGCCCCGGGTAGGATCACTTGTGCACTGATGAAGTTTTTAGAAAACTCAGGAAAGGTCTCTCGCTTAAGCTGAGGCAGCGCCTTAATTCCTAGAATGATAAACGCCAACATCAACAAGGTCGTGGCGGTGCGATGACGGACAAAGAAACCGATCACGGCTTAATCTCCGCTTTGTTAGTTTCCGACTGCTTAGTGTTCGCTTTATCCGCGTTGTCGACATTAGCGTCATCAGTTTGAGTGCGCAGCGCCATACCGTTCACCGCCGGAATAAGGTCGGTTAACACTAACTTCATGCCATCGACGAACTCACCTTGCAGCGCCGCTTGACCTTCTTGACGAAAAAGAACCTGAACATCAATAAGCTGTAAGCGATTTTCTTGGTTCATGATATAGAGTTTGTCACCGTGCAGCGCGCGTTCTGGCACCATCCAGTAATCACGTTCTCCGCCTTTAATTCGTGCACTGACAAACATGCCGTTTACCAGCGGTGGCGACTGACCAATTTTAAGCTCACGGTACTGCTGCTCGACCTGCAATACCACACTGACAGTGGCTAATGTGGGGTCAACGGTTTCACCAATACGGCTGATTTTAGCCGGCCAGCTAAAGGAGTAAGTGGCTCCCTTTAAGTTGATCTCTGCGCTTAGGCCTAACGCTTCTGCGCGCGGTAATTGCATCTCTTGCCCTTGTGGCTTGTTGACGGTTTTCATCAGCGTCATCACATCGCCGAGTGACACTTGGGCTTCAACCTCCATGACCTCGATACCATTAATGCGCGCCAACACTTGCTGCGGCGACACCACTTGATTATTTTCGATATTCACCTCAGCCACGCGGCCCTCAAAAGGCTGACGTATTTCGGTTTTAGCTAGTTGGCTCTGAGCCTCCTCTTCACGGGCAACCGCTTGCTGTAATTGCGCCTTAAGAATATCGGTCTCATTGGGCATGAGGTTTAAGCTGTTATCTAATTCTTGTAATTTTTGCTGTTGAGCCAATAGGTTTTGTCTTTCGCCATCAAGCTCAGATTGTGAGATAAGGTTTTGCTTACGCAGTGTCTCTTTACGCTTTAAATCTGATTGCACTAGATCATAGCGATTGTTTTCAATTTGTAGCGATAGTTGTAAGTTTTTAAGCTGTAGGCCTTTACCGGCAAGCTGGCCTTCAAGGGCTTTACGGTCTGCCTGGGCTTGAGACAGTCGAATTTGATAATCCAGTGGATCGATAGACAGTAAGAGCGTGTCTTTTGGCAGGATTTTACCCACAGCGAGATCGGGATGTTTATATACCACGCGCCCGCCCACTTCAGGCAGTAACTGCCACTGAATTTTAGGACTAACACGCCCAAAGGCGTCGACCTGTGCCACAACAGGGACTTGCTTTAACTCAATGACCTCAACCAGCTTGCTCGGTTCGGCCTGTAATTCAAGTGGCGGATGACTACGTAGCTTAACCACTAAGATGAGCACCACAACACCGACCGCCACTGCTGGGAAAAAATACCACGGCTTTCCGTTTAAGCTAGACATTACCACTCTCCTCCATGGAAACCATGTTTGTTCTGTTTTTGAATCTTGCTGGTTAATCACTGGCGATACAAAACTGCGTTATTCACTTGAATGACGCAGTCTACTGGCTGCCGTTAGCTTTTGCATGGACTATCGTTATTCAAAAACCAGAGTTTTGAATAACAGCACACTACGAAAAATTAACCCGATTGCGGGCAATGTTTATTGAACTAAAACGTTAAGGATAAAACTGGCAAAGATAAAACGGATTAAACCAGACTAAAACGGATCATATACATTGAAGTGATCCCTGGATATATCTGCCTAATTAAGGTTTTAAGCTCTGCAAGACTCATATTTTCTTGGCTAGCATGGCTGTCATCTAAGTCATCATAAGCCACTTTTTCAACCGACAAGATATCCAGCTCACCGTAACAGCGACCATCTTCTAGATTTGACACGCTAACGCGCTGGCCTGCCTGATAAAAAGACTCTGACTCATCACGCAGTGTAATGGTTTTTTTGCCCGCTAAAATATCGACCTCAAAACGGCTAAAGAAGGTGATCTTATTCGGTGGATTCATCATGCTATCGATACTCTCTGCTGCATCACAATTGATGCTTTGTCTTTATTTTAATTCGAAGCGGCTCGTGGATACATGTTTTTGTATCAAGCAGGGTAAAATAGTCTATTACGCTGAATGAAATACTGCGGTAGCAGTCACGCCCCGTTTAGGGTAAAATCCGCATCCGATTTCTAGCTTGGCGCACAATGTGCCACAATTGTCATATAGGCATATCGTAGAGAACTCATGAACAGAAAACAGAAGATGATCAAAAAGACCGCAAAACGTGCTAAGGCTCGCCTTAACAAGCACACTGCGCCTACGATCAAAAAATATGTGTCTAAAGCTGAACGTGCTGAGCAGCAAGCTAAACTTGTTGCTGAAGAAGCTGCCCAGCAAGAAGCGCTTGCAGCAGAAGGGACGACTGAAACTGATGCGGCCACTAACGACGCACCGATAGCAAGCAACGACGAAAAAGCGGCGCCTGCTAACTAACTTTTACCAAATGTAACGTTTACCGACGGTGTCACTTTTACCCAGTGTGTTTGTTATCACTGGTATCTGTTATCGCTTGTATTTGTTGCTTAAAGTATCTGTTACTAAGAGTCTTAGTTATCAAGACTAATTGAGCTTATTTGGTTGAAACCTTCTCTTCTTGTCCACCAATAAGCTCAGCCACTTTGTTACTGGCTTCATTATCTTGCTCTTCATTGACCATGGCCATATTGGCACAAGATGAAGACAAAGGATTTTGACTACTTAAGCTCAACTCCTCATCAAACTCAGTTTTATCTTCCTCTATCTGACTTTGAGCCCTATAGCGCCCACTAACGGCAGTTATTGCTTGAACCTTATCAACCAATCTGTAAGCGACGATAACACCCAATACACCAAATATAATCGAGCCGATAGCCTGACCAACCAACACGCCGTATACGCCTCCCCACTGTGCACCAAAATACACAAATGGAATCGTGCCTAACGTGGCCTTACCCACATTAAACAAGGTTGAGTACTTAGCCTTGCCCAGGTTATTAAATGAGGCGTTGGCGACAAACAATATGCCAGAAAAGATAAAAAACACCGCAATATAGGAACAGAAGAATAAGATAAGCTCTGCCGCATTACCTTTCATATCAAACGCGCTGACAATTTGATGACGAGTCAAGAAAAGCAGCAGTGAAACCCCAAGTACGTATAAGGTACAGAACTGAATCGCTCGGGTCAGTGACTCTTTCACCCGTGTAAATTCTAGTGCGCCAAAGTTTTGCCCAACAATGGGGCCAACAGCACCTGATAACGCGAAGATCATGCCAAATGACACCGGAATGAGTCGCCCAAGCACAGCCCAACCAGCAACATAGCCATCGCCAAAATCGGCAATGGCGCGCGTTACGACTCCATTTGCGATAGGGGTTGCCACGTTAGTGAGCATTGCAGGACCTGCAATAGCAAAAATGGGTTTTAAGTCTTCAACAAAATGTTCAACATTAAAGCGGCCCAGTAAGTTGTGTTTAACCACCACACCTCTTGCCGCTACCGCAAACACGGCAATACGTGCCAATACAGAGGCTACCGCCGCGCCTTCTATGCCCATGGCAAACATAAAGATAAAGATCGGATCAAATACCGCATTAACCCCGCCACCAATAAGTGTTGATACCATAGATAACTTAGCATCACCCACTGCGCGCAGCGCACTACCTAGCGCCATTGCAAGGCAGATAAACGGTAACGATGGTACGACAATATTCAAGAAGCTCTCGGCTAGCTTAGCTGTTTCTCCAGTTGCCCCCACTAGGCTCAATAACTCCGGAATAAACATGTACACCCAAAAGGCAACAAAGATACTCACTAACAGCGTGACAACGAGACTATTTAGCATTAGCCGTTTAGCTTTTTCAACTTCTTTGGCGCCAATTGAGCGCGACACTACAGCGCCAAGTGCTATCGATAATCCAATGCCAATTGAGGTGGTAAAAAAGGAGATGGTACCTGCATAACCAACCGCCGCCGCTAGCTCTAACTCACCAAGAAAACTGAGAAAGAAAAGATCTAATAAATCGACCACAAACAATGCCGATATACCGACAGCGGCGGTTGAACTCATCACTAAGATGTGGCGTAAAATCGATCCCTGTACAAACTTGGCTACAGCCATAACACCTCTTAGCCTTTGGCTAATCCTTTAACATTGATGATTTTTTACAGGTCGGTCTCTAATTCGCTGCCACAATGATCACAGTATAGAGCATCCGTTTCATGCCCAACCTTCAAACAGTTACTGCAACGTCTTAAATCACGCGTGCGCCCAATCTCTTGTGAGATCTCTGCGGTTAAAATCCCCGTAGGAATAGCAATAATGGAATAACCCAGCAACATGGTAAATGCGGCAATTGCTTGGCCTAAAGGAGTCTGTGGCGTGATGTCACCATAACCTACCGTTGTGATGGTCACAATGGTCCAGTAAATCGATTTAGGAATTGAGCTAAAGCCATTATAAGGCCCTTCAACCACATACATAATTGCGCTCAACACAACCACGATAAGGCTTACGGAGAAAAAGAAGATGAATACCTTACGGCTCGACTGCATCATTGCGCGCAGCAGCAAATTTCCTTCGCTTAAATAACGTAATAACTTTAATACTCTGAAAATTCGAAATAGACGCAAGATCCTAATGACCATAGTGAAACTTGCACCAGGGAAAAACAACGCTAAATACGTCGGTAATACGGAAAGCAAATCAACAACGCCATAAAAGCTCTTGGCATAACTCAGCGGCTTAGCTGAGCAGTAGAGTCTTAACAGATACTCTATGGTGAAAATAACGGTAAATCCCCACTCAATAGTGACGATGATATCACCGTATTTTTCGTGGACACCTGCGACAGTATCTAAGAAAACTAACATCACGCTTAGCACAATACAGACCATCAAACTGATATCAAAATAACGACCAGCAGGCGTATCGGTACCAAAAATAACCCGGCGTAATTTAAGTTTTAGTATACTTTCTGACTCTTTATCGGTTGCCATTGTTACAGCAAATCCTTGCGCATATGGCGAAGATTTAATCGAGTAAAATTGATTAATCAACGCATTAAAATAAATGATATCAATAGTGTGACACGCATATAGAGATAGCTCAAAAATAATCTTAGCTTTTAGCGTCAACACTCACCGATTTTTAGGGTAATATGACCCCCATATTTGACTCTGTTTTAGCTTATTGACTCAAGGTTTTTCATGCGCGTTATTGTTTTATCACTCAGTTTATTATTGCTTATCTTAAGTAGCCTCTTTTCACCGGCCACAATAGCGAGCGCTATGGTCAACGGTAAAGCCGATCTAGTTATCGTGACAAAGTCAGAAGCGAGTATGTCGCTGTTGCGCCAAGGTAAGGTGATAAAAAAATATCGCATTGCTATGGGTGACAATCCTGTTGGGCATAAGTTAACCGAAGGCGACCAGCGCACGCCAGAAGGGCGTTATTTATTAGACTACAAAAAGTCTGATAGTGCTTACTACCGCGCGATTCATATCTCCTACCCTAATGATGAAGACCGTTTACGTGCCGATGCGCTAGGCATTAGTCCAGGCGGGCAGATCATGATCCACGGTGAAAATCCTAACTCTAGCTTAACCCCTGAAGAAGCCCAGATGTATAATTGGACCGATGGTTGTATCGCGGTCACCAATGCAGAGATGGATGAACTTTGGCGCGCGATTGATGAAGGCACGCCGATTGAGATCTGGCCCTAAACATGGTTAAACACTCGCTTCTTTAAGTAGATAAGTTTATTTAAACAAGTAGCTTCTTTAAACAGGCAGCTTCTTTAAACAAGCAGTTTATTTTTACAAACAGCTGCTTGATAAATTTGCCTTCTTTAAGTGATAGCCATTTTTATCCAGTAGGGTTCTGCAAACATTAGTCACACATAATTTCAAAATCCCGTGCCCTTTCACCTTTAAGGCCCAAGCATGACATACCAAGAATTAATCAATAGCTGGACGACATTCAGCCAACAAGTACAAGCATTTACTCAAGAGTTAGGCCTAGAGCCTCTATCTTTAGAGTGTGACCATACCGCGCTCAGAGTGAACAGTAACCAAAGCGCTGATGGGCTGAGAGCTGAGTTTGCTAAGGTTGGTAATATCATTTCAGACAACATGATTAACGGCCGCCCGATTTTGATTATCGAACTCACCACGCCATTAATGATGGGCACGAATGCCATTGAGTGTGTTGAGCTGCCTTACCCTAGCGACAAAGTCTACCCAACTGAAGGCTGGGAGCATATTGAACTGGTACTCGATTGTAATGCTATAGATTGCGATACATTGGCTCAGGCACTGCTCAAGCAAGCGCCACAGCTAGCCCCAGTATTAGCTGGTGAAACTGACATAAAAGTTAAAATGAGCTCCCCAAAAGGCGATAAAGAGCGCCTTGCGAACCCGACCATTGCGTTTAAAAAAGACGGCATTTGCGTCAAAGTGCACGCTCACGGCATTAAAGCGGTGATTGCATCGGAAGCGGAATAAAGCGCTAAATTTATAGACTCAATGGAGAATCCTAGGTTCTAGGTTCTAGGTTCTAGGTTCTAGGTTCTAGGTTCTAGGTTCTAGGTTCTAGGTTCTAGGTTCTAGGTTCTACAAAGTTTTAACCCATTAGTTAGTCATTTGCCAAAAAAACATCATCTTTTACCAGCTTACGGCAAAGCACTAATATCGTTTCTCTCTCCTGAGCAGTTAATGGCGCGTAAAACTGTTCAATAATTCCTGACAATATAGCGCTAGCCTGCTCTTTTACCTGTATGCCTTTATCTGTAATCGCTAAATATTTCGCTTTTTTATTTGTTTCATGTTTATAGCTGCTGATTAATTCGCGCTTAATGCAGTTATCAACTAGTCGCTTAGTCGCCGAGCGTTCACGCAGTAGGCTTTCAGCTAACCCTTGCTGCGGCATCTCGCCAGCATGGGCTAACACTTTAAGCGCACCTAACATTTCCAGACTAATGCCAAGCTTTGCCGTCAACGCTTGGTTAGCCAAGGTTCTAAATTGTTTATAAGCTAGTCCCATCATAAATGACGTACTAGCTTCAAGCTCCGGCACCATTTTGCTCGTCTGTGACATTGTGTTCTCTTCTGTTAGATAGCTGAAATAATAGGAATAATATACCTAATGTTAGCGCCAGTTCCCACGCTCTAAGTAAAATACTCTCCAACCCCATACTAGCGGTACCAATATAAAGTTGGATTGGTAGGACTGTCGCTAAAAGCGCATCGCCATGAAAGTCTCGTAACGCTTTTTCGGCTGTGACCATCTGGGTCGCAATCAAAAAAATAGCCGCGCCAACAATAAGCGTATAGTAACTGATAACCGCTTGATGGCCTGCAAGTAAAACGCTCACTATCACAGCAATGGCGCAGCCACCTACTTGAGTGATGAAGCGGCGCCTCACCACCTCTTTATAGGCATTGCGATCAATTTGAGTTGCTGCGGCGATGACTGGCACCATACAAAAGGTTGCCGAAAGCAGATTAATGTTCATCAATACCGCAATCCCCGTGCCGATAAGACTCATAGTCACAAGTCTTTGCTGATAGGTGACTTGTTGCGGCTTAAATATCTTAGTCTTAGCGTTTTCCGCTAAGTCTGATACAGGGAAAAACCGAACGGCAACCTTTGCGACACAAACAGTAATCAACATCGATAGAAAAATTTCACCAATTCTATCCGGCATGCTCTGACTACTAAATTGTGAAAAAATGACGATAAGAATCCAATTAAAAACCGGCATTATCATTGCGCCACGCTTAATGGGTGTATCTGCTTTTTTTCGCATCCAATCGACAAACAGTAAGCTAATTGTCCACACAATAAAGGGATGAGACTGAAACAGTTCAACAATCACAAGCGCTATAGATGCACTGAGCAGTGTTGGCGCAAAGGTTTTTACAAGATGACTCCAAGAGTAATCTTTTACTTTGGTCATCACGATTGTTGGATACAGCGCAAGGTAGACCGCAGAGTCAAAACGAAACATTTGGCCAACCAACATACAAAGCGTGATCACTAAGGTGATCCTAATGGCTTCATTTCTTTGCATTGCGTTAGAAAACATATTCGAACCTGACTTCAAACCTGTTAATACACATAGTGAAAGTAACTAACTAAGCTCATCCAGATCTTAGCACTAGCATCCACCAGCCAATTACCGTTTATCACCATCACACTGGCTCGAGAGCCTGAAATCAATTGCTTATTTAGATCATTAATAGTAATTCGAGTTCGAATTTTTTGCTGTTCCCTGATCCAGCGATCGCTATTAGTGACCTCGGCTAATTGATTGCTCATGCTCGATTGATCGTAAATGGCGCGATCCTGATTAATAATTTTTCCGTAAAAGATGTTACCAGGCAATGCATCGAACACAATCATCACAGGAGCGTCAGCTTGTATATGCTCAATGCCATTTTCATTGAAGTCTGCACTTAGCCAGCTGTCATGCTCATTTACAACAAACATGGCCGTCGCACCCGCCGCGACATAGCTTCCAGTTTGAAGTTGTAAATTACTTACCGAACCCGCGAGTTGCGCTGTAACCTGTGTATGTTCAAGCTCTAACTGAGCTTGAGCTAACTTTGCTTTGGCAAGTTCAATTGCGGCATTATCTTGTTCAGTGGCAAGCTCAGCTTTAATACGCTTCACATCTGCTTTGGCTGCAGACTCACTGCTCAATGCGACGTTATAGGCTAACTCGGCATCTTCTAGCGCTTGCTGTGTAACCGTGCCCTGCTTTAATAACGATTGATAACGCTTCATCTTACGGGTTGCATTCATTTTCTCTGAGCTGCGCTGGGATATAACCTGCTCAGCCGCAACTAACTCTTGCCCCTTGGCAGAGTTATCCTCTAATGCTTGATTAAGCTCAGCTTGGGCCTGTTTTACCGCAATCAGGTACTGACTTTGAACAATTGCAAATAATGGCTGCCCCTGAGTCACTTGCTGGCCATTCTCAACGTAGACCTGAGTAACCCCCCCCGAAACTTCAGCGGCTATTGTCGCCACGTTCTTATGTACAGCAGCCTGTGTGGTGAAAGGGGCGATATTGTCTGTTGTGACCAAAAATAGCGAAAACAGTACGGCTAAGCTCAGTACTGCATAGCTAATATATTGGTATATTTTGTCTTTCATCTTCTCTCCACAAACATCACTTGCTCTAATTCCAGCATCTTTATTCGTTGGCCATAACGGGCTTAGCTGTTAGGTGTTAGGTGTTAGGTGTTAGGTGTTAAGCCTTGCTTCAACAGACTCATGAGTTGAACAGCCAGTTAACTTGCTACTTAAAAACTATTGTTGCACATACAACAACTGTGAATTCTAGACTAATTTTGTTGCATAGGCAACAATGGTCTTGCTAAAGTTTATTTTCTAGGCATTAAAAAACGCAGTCCCCCTGATTTCAGGTAATGGCTGCGTTTTCTTTTTTTAAGCTATGTTATAACTCTGGCTTGACGCCGCGCCTTACTCAAACTATTGATATGACCACATATTAAACACTTCCACCGCGATACAGATGTCTCAATTACTGCTAGCGAGTCTGAAGTCAGTTTAACTTAGCCTGCAAACCTTACTTTTGCGCGGCTAAATGCTCGGTAAAACTCAGAAACACTGCAAATAGCCAGAGCGAAGCTGACCACTAACTCAGGACGCTCAGGCGCAGTACTCAATGCTTGTAATAACGGCTCAGAGCGATAGATAAGATGACCGAGTAATCGACCTGTATTGAAGACACTCGCAATAAAAATGATTGGACAAATGATTAAGCCAAACCAAAACCAGAACTCGTTAAATACTCTCATTGCGCATTCCTTGCTACTTTGTGTTGATGGTTAATGCTCGTATTATGTTAATGCTCATTTTAAATTATAGGTATTGCTGAAACCAAGAGACTACCTCTTGGTACGCTTGCTCTTTATTGCGGGTTAAGCCGTGATCATCCTTATCATAAACAACCAGCTTATGACTCAAGTTATGTTGCTTCAACTTCTCGGCAAATGTAATTGAGTGACTGACATCGACTCGCCTATCATCACTGCCATGTAACAACAGAATGGGGACATTAGTCGGTAACTTATCGACCCACTTAATCACCGATCGCTTGTCAAGTTCAGCGGCTTTATTTTGACGATAGTCTGGAATACGTTTTTTATATACACGCTCCATATCAGGGCGCTGGCTAAGACCAGCTAACAGATCTGTGCTCCCGGCTATCGTCACTACCGCTTTAATATTTTCAAGCTGCTTTAATACTAGATAGTTTTGCATTCCCCCTCGACTCCAGCCAAATAGGCCAATACGCTCTGAGTCTGCACCAGCAATACTCGGAATATAATCAATCAAGTGAGTCACATCTTGTATATCTTTACCGCCAAATTCGTCCTCGACACTTACTCGGTCAACGGCTTTTGAGCCCGATTGAGAAAGGAGCTGAGCGCTATAGGAGCCCCTATATTGGCTGCCAATAATCACAAAGCCTTCTTGCGCGATGGGAAAAAGAGTGTGCATCATAGCGCTGAAGCCTACCCGGCCAAAGTCGCCGTTGCCACCGCGGTTAAAAACCACCACTGGTAAAGGTTTTATTGAGAACTTGGGTTTAATCACAAAGCCATCAACTGGAATGCCATCGACCATATAGGTAAACGTGCTGCAAGCTAATTCGCGCTGAGCATAATTAAATTTATGCCGTGGATATCGAGCTTCGAACGAGCTCATCGCATGACTTATCTGTTCTTGGGTATGGTAGTGCGGTTGGTACCTTTGCTTTACCTCTTTTTTCCACACATCGTAACTGGAGAATGTCCCGCTGAAGCAACCCTGCTGCTGGGTAACCTTGGGGTTTTCAATAAGCACCGATGAATCGCCGTTCAAGGGCGCAAGTACTGAGAGAGATAAAGCAAAAGCTGAGGTAGCTAAAACTATGCTCATTCGCAAATTTCCTTTTGCTGTTTTTTGTCATTATTATCGCAATCAGGTTAACTGAAAGTGACCTTTTACTTCAAATACATTTCTTCAAGCAGATGAAAATACAGGCATAAAAAAGCCTCATCTATATGACGAGGCTATTGTGCTAAAGCCGCATTTTTACTGCAAAATGCTAAACTAGAGCCTTAAACTAGAGCCTTAAACTAGAGTCATAAACCAAAGCCTAGGGTCACAGCTAAGAAGCAAAAGCTACAGGGTTAGCAAGTAATCCAGTCCACCGGTTATCGCAGCGACCTGCGCCACAATGCAGTTTTCATCATCTGATAATGGGCTATCAGGGTAGACTTCTGTTGTGGTGACATATTTTGCATCTGTCACGCCCGCGCATAAACCTAACGCTTTAGTCGCGTAATTAATCACGCCAAACTGAGCCAGATCAACACCAATTAACTTACCGCTGTCATCGGCTGGAGCGATATGAGTCACCTGCTCTACTGCTGTTATCATTTCCGTTTGAAACGCATCTTGTGGATTGATGGTATCGCCTACCAGATAGAATCCGTCTGGAATATTCCAGTTAGTGTGTTCTACCGCGTCACGCGCTGCTAATGCCGGTCTAAATTCACTGTTATCGGTATCGGTGGTTTCGTGTAGGTCAATATGGGCAAATATCTCCACCTCAAGTTCTGCTAACAGCTTAATTAACGCTGCCGACTCTTCTGCAGGGCTATCTGCATAGAACGAGCGATTAGGATCAATAGCTTTCGGGTTCCAACGGTTAATGGTTTCATAACCCCAAGGGCTAATACACGGTGCCACTAAAATATTAAAATGCTTTGCATATTCTGCCGCTTTCGTTTCAACAAAACGAATCGCACCTTGAACGCCGCTTGTCTCGTAGCCATGCACGCCACCGGTCACTAAAATAGTCACTTTGTTGTCATCCCAGTTTGGCGATTTAATGGCAAATAGAGGATAACGTGCAGCATCGTATGACAGCGCGCCATACTGCTCGACGTTAAAGCAGTCTTTAAGCGCTAGAATTTTACTCAGCACTTCATCTTGGTATGAGCGTTTAACCGACTGAGCATTAAACCACTGGTTTTTTTCTGCATCGCCCCACTTTTGGCCTTTGACACCAATTGAATATGCTTGCTGATCCATTATTATTCCTTTTGGCTTGGTTTTCGCTCCAAGCTCTTCTATACCTAGTACCCAAATAACACCTGATTTTTATAGCTAAACAGGCGAAATTAAATTGCCCGAAAGCATAAACGTGATATTCATCGATATCAATGCAGTTGTCTGGATTAGTTTTCATGGCGCGAGTGATATCAAATCAACAAATACTGTATGACGCGCATTATCTAACAAGGAGAGTCTATATGAATGCACTAAGACACGGTTTCTCTATCGGCATAGAGAGAGTGAGTGACGAGTTTTACTTAACCCTAAAAGCCAAAGGTAAGCTTACCCATAGCGATTACCTCGCGATTACCCCTGTCATTGATTCCGCCCTATCGGAGGTCAAACAGCCTAAGATTAAAGCCCTGTTTGATGCGACAGAGCTTGAAGGTTGGGAGCTTAGCGCTGCTTGGGATGACTTTAAACTCGGACTTAAACATGGCAATCAATTTGTTAAAATAGCCCTATACGGCAATAAAGGTTGGCAAGAAACCGCTACTAAACTAGGTCGCTGGTTTGTCGCAGGAGAAATTGAATTCTTTGAAAATGAGGATGCTGCGTTGACTTGGTTACATGAATAAGCTTTCTAACACCTTATTGCCCTAGATTGCTTACCTTTTTTGACTCGATAGTTGCCGAGATGGTAAAAGATAAGCCAAAAATAAAAACGCCAGCATCTGCTGGCGTTATTTTTGTCTTTATAGAGCTGATAATCAGTATTACCTACCAGCCAAGGCTCTTGCTGGCGGAGTTTGGCTCGCTTTCCATGCGGGATATAAGGTTGCAATAACACTCATTATAAAGGCTAAACAGACAACCGTTACCACATCACCGCTTTTTAGTTCAGAGGGTAAGAAATCAATAAAATACACATCCGCCGATAACAGCTGAACGCCTAATACCGATTCTATCGTACGTGCTATAGCGCTTAAGTTAAGTGAGATCATGACCCCTAATACGCCGCCAATGGCACAGCCCAAAATGCCATTAAAGGCGCCTTGTACAATAAAGATCAGCATGATTGATGCTTTTCTCATGCCCATGGTGAGTAAGATAGCAATTTCAGATTGTTTATCTCGCACCGCCATTACTAAGGTCGACACAATATTAAAACACGCCACCGCAATCACTAACGCAAGCACCAGATACATCACCATACGCACTAGCTGGATATCTTGGTATAAATGGCCTTGAGTACGAGTCCAGTCAGAAATATACACATATTGCTGCTGACTATAACCTAAATCTCTTATCAATCTTGGCGCTGCAAATACGTCATCAACTTTAATACGCACGCCCGAAACACTGTCACCTAAATTCAAGGTCTTGGCGGCATATTGCATCGGGATATAGGCTGTGGTCATATCTAGCTCACCGCCAAGTTCAAAAATGCCCGAAACCACAAAGCGATGACTTTTAGCCGCGCCAATCTTACTTTGTGACTGGCCATTGATATTAGGCATATACAAGCTTAATGACTGACCTACTTTTAAATCTAAACTCTTGGCTAAACCTTTACCTAAAACGATATTATTGCTGTTTTGCTCACTTAGGCTCTGCCAGCTCTTAGCTGACATAAATTGCTGAATATTTGATACTTTCGATTCGGTTTCGATATCAATACCCAGTACTGTTAACCCTTGAAAACCACCGACTTTTTGCACTAAGCCCTGCATACGCACAAACGGCGCGGCGGCAGTGATCCCCGGCACTTTATTGGCATCACTGACAATTGATTGCCACTGATGGATGGGCTCATTGACACCAATTAACTCACCATGTGACACCACGCCTAATAAGCGATGCTCTAACTCTTTTTCAAAGCCGTTCATCGCCGATAAAACCACGATAAGCACGGTTACCCCGAGCGCGATCCCCGCCGTTGAAGCAAACGAGATAAAGTTAATAAACCGATTTGACTGACGCGCTAAATAGAAGCGCCAGCCAACCCACATAGCTAACAGACTTCTCATGCAGTGAATTCCTCGGCTTGCACCAAGCGGCCATCCTTCATATGCAGCTGCCTATCCATTCTTGCCGCGAGGCTTTGATCATGAGTCACCACAACAAATGCAGTGCCCAGCTGCGCAGCAAGTTCAGTGATAAGCTCATATACGGCTTCGCCGCTATTAGCATCGAGATTACCGGTTGGCTCGTCTGCGAGCACTAACTTAGGATCGTTAATCAAGGCTCTGGCAATTGCTACCCGTTGACGCTCACCACCGGACATTTCTGCCGGAGTATGGCTTAACCTATGCCCTAACCCCACCCGCTCGAGCAATGACTTGGCTTTGGCTTCAACCTGTTTACGACGTTGACCTTGAATTAACGCAGGCATAGACACATTTTCAAGCGCAGTAAACTCAGGTAATAGATGATGAAATTGATAAATAAAGCCTAAATTTTTATTTCGGATCTTGGCTTGGCGCTGACTCGATAACTTATACAGGTCCTCTCCAAGCATAGTGACGGTGCCGCTGGTCGGGCTATCAAGCGTCCCCATTATATGTAGCAAGGTACTTTTACCCGAGCCAGAGCTGCCGACAATAGCCAGTTGCTCACCTTTAAATACTTGTAAGTCAACATTATGCAAAACCTCAGTATCGACAGAGCCTTCTTGATAACGCTTGCTGACACCACTGACTTGTAGCAATAATTCTTGATTCATTGTTAACTCGCTATTGTTACTTATTCTGTTCTTATTCATATCGCCGCTTACTCGTATGTTTGCTTACTCATACCTAAGCGCGGTAGCAGGCTGCACATTAGCTGCTCTAATTGCTGGGTAAACGGTGGCTACCAGTGTTATCACTAATGTACCAACCACAATCCAGGTTAATTGACTCAGCTCTAATTGCACCGGCAAATTTTGCCCGGCTCCCAAGATAGAGATCCCTAAAAGCTGAGTAATCATATTGAGGTTCAAGGTTAACAATACACCAACAGCAACGCCTGATATCAAACCAATAATCGCGTTAAGTGAGCCTTGGATCATAAAAATCCCCATCACGTTCGATGTGGTTAAACCTTGTGTTTTGAGAACCGCAACGTCAGTGGTTTTATCAACCACCATCATCACCAAGGCAGAAACAATATTAAATGCAGCAACGGCGATAATAAGACTGAGCATTAAAGACATCATGTTCTTTTCCATCTTTACCGCCCCGAATAAATGTCCGTAGGTATCTCGCCAATCTGTTGTCGTCACGGGCGTGGCAAATTGGTTAATCACTTGAGGCGCCATTTTTGCGGCGTTAAAGGGATCATCTAAATACAAACGCAGCTCTTTAATTTCACCCGCTTTTTGTCTCATCAAACGCTGCGCGTCATCATGATGAACATAGGCAAGGGTCGCATCGACTTGTGAACCCATTTCAAAAACACCGGCCACAGTAAATTTACGCTGGCTTGGCACGGGCCCCAGTGGCGTATACACCACACCATCGCCGCTCAACACTCGAATTTTATCGCCGGGAGCAACATCGAGCATTCGGGCTAGCTCTGCACCTAGGATGATGCGGTATTTTCCAGATTCTAGTGCGTCAAAATCACCGGAATAAACCTGTTTTGTGGTATTAAGTAAGCTTTTTTCTTGCTCAGGATAGATCCCATAAACCTGCGCGGCGCCTATATTACTCGGCGATTGCACCATGGCTTGAGTTGAAATACTGGGGGTAGCCCCAATCACACCGGGAAGTTCGCTCAGCTTGATGACTTGCTCTGGCCAATCAACAATCGCTGTTTGCGAATGCACAGTTAATTGCGGCACTGCGCCTAAGATCCGCTGTTTAAGTTGACCTTCTAGGCCATTCATGACTGAGCTGACCACAATCAATGCCGCGACACCAAGTAAAATCCCAGAGACAGCAAAGATGGTGATAAATGATGCAAATGCATTGGATTTACGCGCTCGCCAGTAGCGATAACCAATATAAAACGATAATGAAAAATTCATTAAAAAACCCAAATATAATCGACTTAAGCTGAGCTCAATAGCCACGGTAATTAACTGGCTAGCCCCCATTCAAATGGAATAACAGATCCCCAGCGCTTCACAAAAAACCTTAATATTTCCTCAATATCTTTTCAATACTGCTCAAATACTAAGACATTTGCGTGTCTAACCTTGCTAAATCATAAAGATGCGCACGATAATAGGTGTATTAGCCCCCTAAAAACAAGAGGCAAAAGCCTTGTTAACCGACTCTACAGCCTATTTTAGTATTAATCATCCATTTGATGTCTATTTGAGTCCTTGGGATAGTGCTAAACCACTGCCATCACCAGCGCAACTTGGCATGATGCTGCCTACCAGCCTGCAGTTGATTAGCGATGTTAAAGCCCTTGAATCAGATTGCCTTATACAACTGCGCCACCTCGATGATGAAGCAAAAACGGTGGTGGAATTTTTAAAGTTGCAGTCTCGAAAAATTGACATGGTATTGCAACACGTCATGGCCAAAGAGGAATATGAGGGAACTCGCTATACCGGCAGTCATTTCGGTGGTAGTGGCATTACCCTTGTTAGTGCTGCGCCAATTGAACTTGGGCAAATGTTTCAAGTGACATTACACATCAAAGAGGAGCTCGTGGCCCTTCTATGCCTTGCAAAAGTGAAAAGCTGCACCTTGCTTGAAGCTGATCCACAAGTTAATTCTGAAACCGCCTCACAAGCTAGCGCAGCCCAGTATGCCTGCGAACTAACCTTCAGTGTGATCCAAGACAGTGATGTAGAACAACTGGTGAAAGCCAGCTTAAGCATACAGCAGAGGCAACTAAAACTGCGCAAGTTAGCCCGCTAAGACAAACATAATTTTCACTGGCATGAGTTGAGACAAGCCTCTACAATACTTAGCAACTTTACTGCTAATGGACTTGTTTCCTCGCCTTAATGAATGCTTTTTCCGTATTGACTCCACCAGCTGTCAAGAGTGCCAAATTGGCACAAACGCTGTGTACACTTAGCGGCGCAGCCCAAGCGCTAACCATCG
Source organism: Shewanella sp. 0m-8 (assembly GCF_052977265.1). Taxonomy (NCBI): domain Bacteria; kingdom Pseudomonadati; phylum Pseudomonadota; class Gammaproteobacteria; order Alteromonadales; family Shewanellaceae; genus Shewanella; species Shewanella sp. 0m-8. The sequence continues at coordinate 42,733 of NZ_JBRIMB010000012.1, forward strand.
CCAATATTGCGAAGCAGCACCATGGAGTAACCTTGGTTGTGACCGCCGATACGCCTAATGCTATCGGCCTAGAAGCTGAGCTAAGTTACTTACTCAGTGAGCAATCAATACCGATCTGGCTGTTCCCTGACAGAGAAACACTGCCTTACGACAGCTTTTCGCCACATCAAGATCTGGTGTCTCAGCGACTCGAAGCGCTATCTCGGATCCCTCAAGCTCAGCAAAGTATTGTCATTGTGCCGGTTACCACCTTAATGGTGCGCTTACCGCCGCAATCATTTCTCACTGGCAATGTGCTGATGCTAGAAAAAGGCGATAAATATCGTCTTTTAGATGTGCGCGAACAGTTAATTAATACCGGTTACCATGTGGTTGAGCAGGTTTATGAGCATGGTGAATTTGCCGTGCGCGGCTCTATCATCGATATTTTTCCTATGGGCTCGAGCCAGCCTTATCGAATCGAACTGTTTGATGATGAAGTGGAAACTATCCGCAATTTTGACCCAGAGACTCAGCGTTCAAGTAAAGAGATCAATGCGATCCGCTTACTGCCTGCAAAAGAGTTCCCAACCGATGACGCGGCCATTGAAGGCTTTAGACAAAGATATCGCCGCCGCTTTGAAGTCTTAGTCAAAGAGCCGGGTTCGATTTACCAAATGGTCAGCAAGAAAACCATGCCTGCTGGTATTGAAAACTATCTACCGCTGTTTTTTGATGAGACAGCCACTCTTTTTGACTATTTACCGGACAATACCCAATTAGTCACAGTGGGAGACATTGAGTCTGCCACTCAGTCGCACCTTAATGAGGTTGAAGCGCGTTATCAAGATAGACGCGTCGATCCATTAAGACCCTTGTTAGCACCACAAGAGCTGTATCTTCTTACTGAACAGATTTTTTCCTCTTTTAAGGCCCTTCCCCGCTTTGGCCTTAAAAATGAAACTTATACTGGCACAGCTCTTCAAGGTAAAGTCAGCAAGCTACCAGATGTCACCGCCAATCATAAACTCAAGCAACCATTAACTGAGCTTGAAAAATACGTCGCACAGGGCGATCGCCTGTTATTTAGTGCTGAATCAGAAGGCCGCCGTGAAGCCTTGTTAGAGCTGCTCGCTAAGATTGATATCAAGCCAAAGCTATTTAGCCACTTCGATGAGTTTGTTGCCAGCAAGACAAAACTTGGGCTGATTGTTTCACCGCTAGCGCAAGGCTGCATCGTTGAAAAGAAAACAGGCGGTAAATTTAGTTTAATTTGCGAAACAGAACTCTTTGGTCAACGTATATCACAGCGACGCCGTCGTGATAAACAGCGCCAAATAAGCTCTGACGCACTGGTTAAGAACCTCGCCGAGCTCAAAGTAGGACAACCGATTGTTCACTTAGATCATGGTGTAGCGCGCTATCAAGGTCTAGAAACATTAGACACGGGCGGCCTCGTTGCCGAGTACCTAGTGCTTGAATATTCAGGCGGCGATAAACTCTATGTGCCAGTGTCATCCTTGCACCTCATTAGTCGCTACAGTGTAGGCCCCGACGAAGAAGCTTCGCTGAATAAACTCGGTAACGAAACTTGGGCGAAAGCGAAGAAAAAAGCGGTTGAGAAGATTCGTGATGTCGCTGCTGAGCTGCTTGATGTGTATGCCCGCAGGCAAGCACGTCCTGGTGAAGCTTGCCACATCGACCAAGAAGAATATGCTCAGTTTGCTAACAGTTTTCCGTATGAAGAAACCGTTGATCAAGAGACCTCAATTAATGCGGTACTTGAAGATATGCGCTCACCAACAGCGATGGACAGACTCGTTTGCGGTGATGTGGGATTTGGTAAGACTGAAGTGGCTATGCGAGCCGCCTTTGTTGCCGTCAATGATGGCAAACAGGTCGCCATTTTAGTGCCCACGACTCTGCTAGCCCAGCAGCATTATGAGAACTTTAAAGACCGCTTTGCTGATTGGCCTTTCAAAATTGAAGTGATGTCTCGCTTTAAAACGGCAAAAGAGCAAACTCAGGTAATGAAAGATTTGCTCAATGGCAAAGTCGATATCGTTATTGGTACCCACAAATTATTACAATCTGAGGCTAAGTTTGAAAACTTGGGCTTGTTAGTCATTGATGAAGAGCACCGTTTTGGTGTCAGACAAAAAGAGAAGATTAAGGCGTTACGAGCCAATGTCGATATCTTAACCCTAACAGCAACCCCTATTCCGCGAACATTGAATATGGCCATGTCTGGCATGCGCGACTTGTCAATTATCGCCACGCCGCCAGCCAAACGACTCGCAGTAAAAACCTTTGTCAGAGAATATGATGAAGCCACCATTCGCGAGGCATTGCTGCGTGAGATCTTAAGAGGTGGCCAAGTTTACTTCTTGCATAACAGTGTTGAAACCATTGAAAAACGCGCAGCTGAAATCAGTGAACTCTTACCTGAAGCGCGAGTCGTTACCGCCCATGGTCAGATGCGAGAGCGTGAACTTGAGCGGGTGATGTCTGATTTTTATCATCAACGCTTTAACGTATTGGTGTGCACCACCATCATTGAAACGGGTATTGATGTGCCCTCTGCCAATACCATTGTCATTGAACGTGCTGACAATTTTGGTTTGGCGCAGCTGCATCAACTTCGCGGCCGTGTAGGACGCTCACATCACCAAGCCTATGCTTATTTGATGACGCCTCATCCAAAACGAATGACAAAAGATGCCCGTAAACGTCTTGAAGCTATTGGCGCATTAGAGGATCTCGGTGCAGGCTTTATGCTTGCAACCCAAGATTTAGAAATTCGCGGTGCGGGTGAGCTGCTTGGTGACGAACAAAGTGGCCATATTTCTAAGATTGGTTTTACCCTCTACATGGAGATGCTAGAGGATGCGGTTAAGTCACTAAAACAAGGTAAAGAGCCCTCACTTAACCAGATGCTGCGTCATCAATGTGAAATTGAGCTGCGTATTCCTGCGCTATTGCCAGAAGATTATGTCGGTGACGTCAACATGCGTTTATCTTTGTATAAACGCATTGCCAACAGTGAAACGGCTAAAGCCCTTGATGAATTAAAAGTCGAGTTAATTGACCGTTTCGGTATGTTACCCGACGCCACTAAAAACTTGATGGAAATGACACTTTATAAGCACTTAGCCACACAGTTAGGCCTAAGAAAAATCGAAATGCATGCTAAAGGTGGTAGTATAGAGTTTGGTGACAATAATAAGGTTGACCCAACCTTTATCATCGGCTTACTGCAAACTCAGCCCCAAGTATATCGAATGGACGGGCCCAATAAGCTAAAATTTACTATGCCTTCTGAAACAGCTAAAGACAGGCTCGCATTACTGAAACTGTTAATTGAGCAGCTGTTTCAACATCGTCTTGGAGAATAATCGTGTTAGGACTATCTAAAAACAAGCTAAGCGCAGCTTTAGCTGTTAGCCTCTTATCCAGCCTACCCGCAAGTGTATTTGCTGCAGAAGAGCGCTGGTTTGAGGTCGAAGTCTATATCTTCGAACGCGATGTACCCAGCGTAGAGCAGTGGCCAACAAAAGCCACTGAAACACGTAGCCGCAAAACAGTCGACTTTATCACGCCGATGGTCAGTACAGACTTAACTGCTGTGAGTATGGGGCTTAATGGCTGTTCGTCGACTGATTGGGCCACCGACAGCGTAAACTGCAATGAACAAATGAGCAGCGCAAACCATAAAGCCTTGGCCGATGTGCCGATGCAGATAGCAGCAGCAAAGCCTGCTGTGGCACATTTAGGTGATGGCGCAGTGCTATTAGCTCAAAGCCAAAGTCAATTTAGCGATATTATGGCGACAATTTCTCGCGAAAAAGGCACCCACAGCCTGTTACACATGACTTGGCAGCAATCAATGCTACCGCGTAATCGCGCCGTACCAGTAAGACTTTACTCTGGACATGACTATTCTGAAGAGTATGAGTTCAGCGGGCAGCCAATTAAAGCATCGGGGGCAGCCTCTGAGTTTGGCAACTTCGACTTTATGGGGTCACAATTTACTGCCGATGCAAACAAACCCGTATGGAAATTTGACGGCACCATTAATATCTATCTACAGCACTATCTGTTTATCGAAACTGATTTTAGATTACGCGAGCCAGGCAGCAAAACCGTTTTAGTGGCTAAAAATGAACTCCGCGCATCGGCTAATGAAATAGAAGCAGGAATAGCAGCAACAACGCCTCAAGAGGTAACAACACCTTACCTTTACTCTATCCCTATGCTACAAAACCGCAGGGTACGCAGTGACGAGGTGCATTACTTTGACCACCCCAAAATGGGCATGATCATTCAGATAAGAAAAATGGAGCAACCTACTGCTAGTGTCGTAGAAACGAGCACAGACACTGCTGCAATGCCTCTATCCACTTTTTAAAGCTGAATAATTGAAAAGTCGAGGTAGATCTCATCTGCCTCATCCTCTTCGACAATAACCTCAGAGACTCGTGACATGGGTGCCCCAATGTGGCACCAGCTAATCAGTTTGTCGACGGCAGGGTAGCCACCTTGGGCTAAGATCTGCACCGAACCATCACTAAGGTTACTCACGTATCCAGTCACGCCAAGCGCGTTGGCCTGCACCAGTGTACTTTGTCGATAGGAAACCCCTTGCACCTTTCCCTTCACGTTAATCATGACACGCTTCATAGTCTATTCCTTAGATGGGCGTTAAAATCTTTGTACTGAACTCTTTATACTGATTGGGTTAATCAAGGATTTAACTTATCAATAAGATAACCCAAAGCCCTGCATTGGGCAAAAAATACCCATAAAAAACCACTTATAGCAAGCTTGCTATAAGTGGTTTTATTGGACTTCGATCCTAACCCTAAAACTAGCCTAAAGTTGGCCTTTAAACTCTTTAATTCGGTTTAGCTGTCCAGCCAGTGATACGAATTTATGCCGCTGCTCTTCATCCCACGCAATAGCGTAATAATCCTTTAGCGTCGACTCGACTTGTGAATTGTCGTTAACCTCATCTTGCCTTGCTAAAATACACAGTGACTTACCCGCGTTTAAACCGCGAAAATCCTTCACACACTTATTAGCGATATCGCTGTACTCTTCAGGCCTATCAATATTGCCGACCATGTTCTCTTGAGGCATTAGGTTTGGATTAATGAGTACCGACTTAACCCCATTTAGAAAACCAATCCGCTCAGCCCAATATCCGCCTAAACCAACACCAATAATTAACGGTGACTCATCATCAGACGATGCGATTTGTTTACTCACTTCATTCAGTAAATGCTGCATATCGTTTTTGGGATGCTGGGTGCTATAACTGACTAAACGTACATCATCGTCAATAAATTGCAGTTGACGCATCTTGTCATGATTACCTGGGCTTGTAGCATCAAACCCATGAAGATAAAGGATCATTGTATCCCCCAAAATAATTTATTCATCATTAATGTTAGCCAACCTATCAAGCAATGGTTACCTTTGTGTTGCGCTAAATCAAACTTTTAGCAATAGACTTAGCGTGCTCCCAGCGCTCATGATCTTCAAGCGCTTTAGCGACTTGTTTAGCGTTAGGTTTTAATAAATTAGCACTTAACCCCTTATCATCACTCGGCCACTGAACACCTTTAAGTACCTCTGTCGCGCCATCGCTATCGTTACAGACTAAAATCATGTTGCAGCCCGCATCAATTGCAGCCTGTGCCCTTGCCGTGTATCCGCCAGCGACTGCGGCGCCCTTCATCCCGAGATCATCAGAGAAAATCACCCCGTTGAAGGTTAACTGCTGGCGCAAGACACCTTGTAACCAAAATGAAGAGAAGCCCGCAGGCTGGCTATCCACTTTAGAATAAATAACATGCGCTGGCATAATGCCTTGTAATCGATTCTTTCCGATTAACGCCTTAAATGGCTGCATGTCATTAGCAAAAATCTCATCTTTGGTGCGCTCATCAACTGGCTTAGCAATATGAGAGTCGGCTTCGACGCTGCCATGGCCAGGAAAATGTTTTCCTACCGCGCACATACCCGCTTGCTCCATACCATCAATAAAGGCCCCCGCAAGTTCGACCACCTCAGCCTTATTAGGGCTAAAGCTTCGAGTGCCGATCACTTGGCTCACCCCGTTCAAATCCAGTACCGGTGCAAAGCTCAAATCGATATCAACGGCTAACAATTCAATGGCCATGAGATAACCTAGCTCCGTAGCCCACGCTTTAGCTTGTGCCATATCGCCTTTGGCCGCGGGTAAAATATCCCCCATTGCAGGTAGAACAGTAAAACCTTCACGAAAACGCTGCACTCGCCCGCCCTCATGATCGACAGCGATAACAATGTCAGGGCGTACAGCTCGAATTGATTGAATAAGCGTAACTAACTGGGCACGGTCGACATAATTACGACTAAATAGAATCAATCCACCTATCATAGGATGCGCTAATTGTGCTAATTCAGCAGCACTTAGCTCTGTGGACTCGATATCTAACATCAAATAACTCATATAACCCTCTAAATTTTAATCCCGATGACGCTAAAGCTTAAGTAGGTCTGTAATAGCCCTAGCCTTAAGCACATAACAAAATTCCCAATAAATGACTGTTAAACAACAATTATTAATAAAAGTGACAGACTAAAAAATGAAAATATTGTTAACAATGTACAATTAGTTTATCTAATGTTTAAAAATTGCATACAAAAAAACTAATGGTAGAGAAAAAGCTAAAGTATGGGATACTTTTTCGCACCAATGAATTCAAGCAACTAAGATTAACATCAAGCATCGTTTCTACACGCTGAATAAATGAAATATATCAAGAATAGAGTCATTCCTCCATTCAGTTCTATCTTAGCGAATTGGTAATTATTATAACGACTAGAGCAATAAAGGTTTAGCATGATTAGTGTATTCGACATGTTCAAAATCGGCATCGGGCCGTCAAGTTCTCATACTGTGGGCCCAATGAAAGCCGGCAATATATTTATCGAACAACTGCAAACATTAGGGTTACTCGACAGCGTTGATGAGTTACGTTCTGAGCTGTTCGGCTCTTTAGGTCAAACGGGTAAAGGTCACGGTACCGGTAAAGCAGTGATTTTAGGCCTTATGGGTGAAGCCCCTGATACGGTCGATACCGACCGAATCGATGCCATCCTAGAGCAAGTCAGTGACAATGAACACTTACTCCTTGCCTCTGGTCGTAATGTCATTTTTACACGTGCAAACGGCATAACTTATCATAGACGCAAGAGCCTCCCCGCTCACGCCAATGCTATGACTTTATATGCATATAAAGAAGGCAAATGTATTTATGAGCGTACTTACTACTCTGTAGGCGGCGGTTTTATTCTCGATGAAGATGAAATTAAAGCCCAAGATGCATCACCTGCCGCGCCTATCAAAGCAGCCCCATTTGACTTTAACTCTGCGCAGCAATTATTAGCCCTTTGCACCGAAAATGGCTTTAGCATTTCATCACTCATGATGGCCAATGAACTGAGCATTGCCGATGCTGACGATATTCATGAGCAATTATGGCAAATTTGGGAAACCATGAAGACCTGTGTTGAGCGTGGCTACCATAAAGAAGGCATACTGCCTGGAGGGCTAAAGCTTAGACGCCGTGCACCTTCACTTTACCGTCGTTTAAAAGCGGAAGGGAAAAACTGTGTTGACCCACTCACAGCGATGGATTGGGTAGACCTATTTGCACTTTCAGTTAACGAGCAAAATGCCGCTGGCGATCGTGTTGTCACCGCTCCCACCAATGGCGCAGCGGGGATCATTCCGGCTGTACTCTGTTATTACGACATGTTTGTGCAAGAAGTTGACAGAGATGTTTGTTCACGCTACCTACTTACTGCCGCAGCGATTGGTATTCTGTATAAGAAGAATGCGTCGATCTCTGGCGCTGAAGTCGGCTGTCAGGGTGAGGTTGGCGTAGCTTGCTCAATGGCTGCAGCTGCACTGACAGAAATCATGGGCGGCACTGTAGAACATGTTGAGAACGCCGCTGAAATAGGTATGGAGCATAACCTAGGGCTAACCTGCGATCCCGTTGGCGGCCTTGTACAAGTACCTTGTATTGAGCGTAATGCCATGGGTGCAGTTAAAGCGATTAACGCCTCTCGCATGGCGATGCGCGGCGACGGTAACCATAAGGTATCACTCGATAAAGTGATTAAGACCATGATGGATACCGGTAAAGATATGCGCAGCAAATACAAAGAAACTGCTAAAGGCGGTCTAGCGGTTAATATTGTAGAGTGTTAATCACGGCTTTTTGTATGGCTTAATCGCTGTGCGTCTAAAAACAAAAAACCTCGCTTTAAGCGAGGTTTTTTATTGGTTAGCGAACGTATTATTAGCGAACTGGAAGCTCAATATCTTTGAACATCGCTTCTATCTGCTGCGCATCTCTTAACGCTACCGCTTGTTCTACAACGGTTCGAGTCAAATGCGGCGCAAAATGCTCGATAAAATCATACATATAAGTACGTAAGAAATTACCTTTTCTAAAGCCAATCTTTGTCGTGCTATGGGCAAACAGATGACTTGCATCGATGGCGACAAGATCTTTATCCATATGCTCATCAATTGCCATTGAAGCAATCACGCCGACACCAAGACCCAGTCTGACGTAGGTTTTAAGTACATCGGCACTCGTGGCACTAAATACAACTCTAGGTTCAAGTCCGGCGCGGTTAAACGATTTTTCGATTTCAGATGCGCGGTCAAACCCAAACACGTAGGTGACCAGCGGAAAACGCGCAAGATCTTCAATGCTAATATTGCTTCTGGACGCCAGAGGGTGATCACGCTTCACCACAATAGAGCGATTCCAGTGATAGCAAGGCAGCATGATTAAATCACTGTACAGATGCATAGCTTCTGTCGCGATAGCGAAATCAGCGTCGCCTCTAGCGGCCAACTCGCTTATCTGTGACGGCGTACCTTGATGCATATGCAAATTAACTTTTGGATAGCGGTCAATAAAACCTTGAATGATATGCGGCAGCGCATAACGCGCTTGCGTATCTGTAGTGGCAATATTCAGCTCACCTTGATCTGGCTTAGTGTACTCTTCTGCCACTTTCTTGATGCTTTCAACCTTGCCAAGAATATCATTAGCAATGTTTATCACCTGTAGTCCCGCAGGAGTCACATGAGTGAGGTGTTTGCCGCTACGGCCAAAAATCTGGATCCCAAGCTCATCTTCAAGCATTCGTACCTGTTTACTTATACCGGGCTGAGATGTGTACAGATTTTCCGCTGTAGCAGAAACATTGAGATTGTGATTTACGACCTCTGCAATATATCTAAGTTGCTGCAACTTCATCTTTTATCCTTCCAATGGGCAGGCTCAGTACCTGTCTAGTAAATAAGTAATGACGCATTTACTATAATTATTGGTTATAGTACAACGCAATAATTAAATCAAATGGAATATACCATAATTGTCGATCTCTGCGAAGGACTTATATAGAAACCATGATGAAGATTACTACCCTAGAATGTTGATTTATAGTAGCATTAACCGAATTGTAAATTTATTGGTTTCAGTATGATATTTGCTTCAGTCTTGGTTTTGCTCGGCGCTCTATTACTTCTAGTAATAGGTATTAGCATCATTCAGCAACAAAAAGCCCGTGTTGAAGCTGAAAGGCGCATAGAGCTTGCTCGTCAACGTGCAGTGATAGATGAAACTGAAGAAGTTTTATCTAATACAGGCCTTATCCCCTGCTCTTCAGGTATTCTCTTAGTCCTTTATCGAAGAGTCGAAGACGCCTTGTCTACTGCGCTTCCCCTTGCCGCAAACCAAAGTAACGATTATGAGCGTCGTCTTATCGATGTTCGTACTCAGGTACAGGCGCTGCAAACCAGCCCAAAAACCGCCCCAGCTATTGAGCTATTTCGCTTACCTGATAATGATAGGCAAATACTCACTCTGGTACAGACTCTAAAGAAGATGAAAGCGATTCTTCGAGCCGAACACAGCAAGGGAAAAGTTGAGCCTAGCGTTTTCAGCCAAGAAGAGATCCGAATCGATAGCTTGCAACTACGCATTAACGTCGACTCCATGCTTGGAAGAGGCCGTGCAGCTTGTTTTATGAAGCAATATGGTTCAGCTAAGCAAATGGTGACAAAGGCACTCGCTACCTTGCATACGATCAAGGCACAAACTCCCAATGACCCGTTTATTGCCCGTAAAGTTGAAGAAGCTAAAGCCATGCTTGAGGAGATCACTGGCGCCCAGAAAATCGCTCACCCGGTAGCCAGTAAAGCCAAAGGTGATGACGATGATATTGATGTGTTGTTCCAACCGAAGAAGAAGTGGTAAAGCTAAGCATTTTTGAATGGGATGATAGCGGCCGTTAACTGATGGCAACAGCATCATTAACCTGTAAGCATATAATCTATAAATACAAAAAAGCCCCGATAATACGGGGCTTTTTTACGGCTTATAAAACAAATTACTCAGCTTTTTTCGCCTTAGCTTTTGGTTTAGCTTTGGCCTTAGGCTTAGGCTTAGCCTTAGCCTTAGCTTTTGCCTCTGTAACCCACTTGCCATCAACAAACTTAGATGACCAGCCTGTAGCCTTACCATCAACATCTGTTGCGACATACTGCTCTTTGGTCTTACGACTAAAGCGCACTGATGCTAAGTTACCGTCATCATCTGCCACAGGCGCATCGGCTAGATACTGATACTTAGGCCATAGTAGCTCACGATACTTAATCAGCTCTTCCACTAACGGACCACGTGTCTCTCGTGATTTAGGGAAGGTACTCGCAGCCAGGAAAATACCTGCTGCACCGTCTCGCAATACAAAGTATGCATCCGACTTAGTACATTTAAGCTCTGGTAAGTGAATAGGATCTTCTTTAGGCGGCGCCGCTTCGCCACTCTTGAGCAGTTTACGGGTATTCTTACACTCAGAATTAGTACAACCAAAGTACTTACCAAAACGACCGTTTTTAAGCTCCATATCGTTGCCACAGCGATCGCACTCGATAATCGGACCTTCGTAACCTTTGATCTTAAACTGACCCGCTTCGACTTCGTAACCTTCACACGTAGGGTTGTTACCACACACATGTAGCTTACGCTTTTCATCGATTAAGTAGCTATCCATGGCTGTACCACAAATACCACAACGATGTTTAGCACGCAGCGCTTCCGTTTCAGCATCTTCACCACCTTCACTTATCGCTTCTTCGCCTGGCGTTAAGTTCAAGGTCGTCTTACAACGCTCTTTTGGTGGTAATGCGTAACCTGAACAGCCTAAGAACACGCCCGTTGTACCGGTACGAATACCCATAGGACGACCACAAGTCGGACACTTAATGTCGTCAGTGATCACCATTTCGTTCGGGCGCATACCGCCCTCTTCTGGTGGCAATTCAGCAAGCTCTAGCTGTTTAGTGAAGTCTTTATAAAAACCATCAAGGACTTTTTTCCACTCAAGCTTACCTTGAGCGACATCATCTAATGTTTGCTCCATGCTTGCAGTGAAATCATAGCTCATCAGATCTTCAAAACTACCGACTAAACTGTCACTAACAATTTCACCCATCTTCTCAGCGTAGAAACGACGGTTTTCAACTTTCACATAACCACGGTCTTGAATGGTTGAAATAATCGTTGCGTAGGTTGATGGACGACCAATACCGCGCTTTTCTAACTCTTTAACAAGAGAAGCTTCACTGAAACGTGCTGCTGGTTTAGTGAAGTGCTGCTTAGGCAGTAACTCTTTAAGCTTAACAGCATCGCCTTCTGCCACGTATGGCAAGGTGTTATCTTCTTCGTTTTTCTTTTTGACAGCAGTTTGAACGCGAGTCCAACCATCAAAACGCAAAGTACGACCCGTCGCTTTTAGCTCATATTCACCGGCTTTAACGGTCAAACGAGTGGCATCGTATTTTGCAGGAGTCATCTGACAAGACACAAACTGACGCCAAATAAGCTCGTAAAGGCGCTGAGCGTCTCGCTCCATGTCAGACAAAGATGCCGCGCTAACTTTTACATTTGAAGGACGAATCGCTTCGTGAGCCTCTTGAGCGCCTTCTTTGCTACCATAACGAATTGGAGATTCTGGCAGATACTTATCGCCATATTCTTTACCAATCATGTCGCGCACATTCTCTAACGCTTCTTGGCTTAAATTTGTCGAGTCGGTACGCATATAAGTAATATGGCCCGCTTCATACAAACGTTGAGCCATCATCATGGTCTTCTTAACGCCATAACCTAAACGCGTACTCGCAGCTTGTTGTAACGTTGAAGTAATATATGGCGCAGACGGCTTACTTGATGTAGCTCTATCTTCACGAGCTGCCACCACAAAGCTTGACTGAGACAGCTGACTAACCGCAGTTTGTGCTTGGGTTTCATTCACTGGGCTAAATGCTTTACCTTGGAACTTGACTACCTGCATTTTCAACAAGTCGTCCGTCAAAGTATTTAGCTCAGCATGCACGTCCCAAAACTCTTCTGGCACAAATGCTTTAATTTCGCTTTCACGCTCAACCACTAGGCGAACAGCCACAGACTGTACACGGCCAGCAGATAAACCACGTGCCACTTTTTTCCACAATAGTGGTGATGCCATAAAACCAACAACACGGTCTAAGAATCGACGTGCTTGCTGTGCATTGACCATATTGGTATCAAGCACTGATGGTTGGCTAAATGCATCTTGAATCGCTGACTTGGTAATTTCGTTAAATACCACGCGTTGATAGCGAGACTCATCACCACCGATTACTTGCTGTAGATGCCAAGCAATTGCCTCTCCCTCTCTATCCAAATCGGTTGCGAGATAGATGTGGTCAGCAGACGCTGCCAGAGTTTGAAGTTCCTTAACGACTTTTTCTTTGCCGGGTAAGGTTTGATAATTGGCTTTCCAGCCTTTTTCCGGGTCTACCCCCATGCGCGCAACTAATGCTTGCTTCGCTTTTAAGCTCTTATACTCAGCCTTCTCCTCTGGAGACATCTTCTTAACTTCAGCTGCTGTCTTACTGACAACTTTAGCGTCTGAACTCGATGATGTAGGCAGATCACGGATGTGACCTACACTCGACTTAACGATGAAATCTTTGCCTAGATATTTATTAATAGTCTTGGCTTTGGCCGGTGATTCGACGATTACTAGCGATTTACCCATAGATTACTTTGCGCCAACGAGTCTCAAAAATCGGAAATTTGGCTCCATATATAGAGGGTTGTGTACAGAGTTTCAAGCTAATCCCTCTTTTATTTGTACTGGAGTATCAATTTTTAACCGTTTTTGAAATAAATGTGAAAAAAATTAGTGCGTATTTAAAAACTAATATTTCATTATTAGTCATCAAGCAAGTATTAGTTGTGCATTTCGATTCAAATTCAGCATTTTTGTCAATTATCGTTCGCTTGTGTGGCACTCACGCTTCAGTATACTGACCACAATAATTACAACTCAGAAAAGATATTACAACCTGAGATACCCTTAAGGATAAAGAATGAAGCATTTTGAAGCGAATTTCGACGGACTCGTTGGGCCAACGCATAATTACGCTGGTTTATCATTTGGTAACGTCGCCTCATTAAATAACGCCGCTGCAACCTCAAGCCCAAAAGATGCCGCGAAGCAAGGGCTCAAAAAAGCAAAGGCCCTCGCTGATCTCGGTTTAGTTCAAGGAATGCTTGCACCTCAAGAACGCCCAGACCTACACACGCTTCGTAGAATCGGTTTTACAGGCACAGATGCAGCGATCCTCTCTAAAGCAGCAAAAGACGCCCCAGCGCTACTACGAGCTTGCTGCAGTGCATCAAGTATGTGGACTGCTAATGCCGCCACAGTCTCTCCAAGCGCAGACACACACGACGGTAAACTCCATTTCACCCCTGCGAACCTTGTCGACAAGCTTCACCGCAGCATTGAACCCATTACAACGGGCAATATACTCCAAGCTACGTTTAACGATAGCCGTTATTTCAAACATCACCAACATCTGCCAGAACATGCCAGCTTTGGTGATGAAGGGGCTGCTAACCATACTCGTCTTTGCGATGAGTACGGACATGCTGGTGTAGAGTTATTTGTTTATGGTCAAGAAGCCACGAACCCATCAGCACCTAGGCCACAAAAATTCCCCGCTCGTCAAACACTAGAAGCGTCGCAAGCTGTCGCCCGCCTACACCAATTAGATGATGATGGCACAGTTTATATTCAGCAAAACCCGGATGTGATTGACCAAGGTGTATTTCACAACGATGTGATTGCCGTCGGCAACCAAAACGTGTTGTTCTACCATGAGCAGGCGTTTTTAAATACTCAGCAAAAGCTCACTGAGATTAAGCGCAAATTTGGTGACTCTGCGCTGTACTTTGTTGAAGTACCAACCTCAAAGGTTGCTATTCAAGATGCCGTAAAGAGTTATCTGTTCAATACCCAAGTCGTTACCTTACCTTCAGGTGAAATGGCAATTATTGCGCCAACTAACTGTCAAGAGAACCCAGCGGTTTTCGCTTACCTTAACGAACTTGTCACTCTTGATACGCCGATTAAGCAAGTGCTTTACTTTGACGTTAAGCAGAGCATGCAAAATGGCGGTGGCCCAGCCTGCTTACGCCTTCGTGTTGCCATGAATCAAGACGAAGTTGCCGCAGTAAACCAGCACACCTTGATGAACGATGGATTATTCACACGCTTAAATCAGTGGGTTGATAAGCATTATCGTGACCGCTTACTCGTTGAAGACTTAGCCGATCCGCAGCTTATCATTGAGTCCCGCACAGCACTCGATGAACTAACACAGATTATGCAACTAGGTAGTATTTATCAGTTCCAGAGATAAGCTTCAGCTTCAGCTTTAACTTTAAACATAAATAACCACCATTAAAATTGGTGGTTTTTTTTGCGTGCATTTAGCTGTTCATTCAATTACCCGCTAATAACATTCATATTGAGCAAAAATTTTACATCTGTGCTTTATGACATAAGACACATCAACGACTAATAGATCTTACCATTATCTATGAACCCTACAGGTAAAAACCTACAACATAGAAATCATGATTTCAGCTAAAAAAAAGCCCTGCGATTGCAAGGCTTGTTAGCTAATACTATCTGTCCCGTCCTGAAATAAGTTGACAGTTAATAGTGATAATTCATTAATGAATAGTCATAGGTATTGTAGCAATCAGAGTTAAATCGCCTTTAGGCGTTACAGCTTCTATAACTAATGTCCCTGATTCCGGGTCATCAGCGCCCTTAATCACTACACTGTATGACAAAGCACCATTTTTATTAGTAGAGGCAATAGTAAATGTGCCTTTACTTGCCAAGCTACCAACTGATGGCTTAAAGGTCAAAGTTGTGCCAGATGGTAACGGCTGATTATGCAAATCACTGACGATAATTGATACTCCACCTGTCGACTTACCAAAAATATCGAGAGTGTTATTATCGTTTAGACCATCACATGGGTCGGCTTCACCAGCTATATCGGTACAGCTATCTGAAATGACAGGAGCCGATGAATATGCATGGCTACCCGCCATAACGATAACAGCACTGGCTCTGACATTTAATGATTTATTTGCCGTTGAACAACCTGAATGCCCCGTACCATTTACATCAAGTGCACATAAACTGCCGTTATATAGACCATCAGCAGCATCGAATACACTATTATTGTTAAAGTCAGCAAAGGTTTCTAAATCACCACCGTCTTCTCCTGTCGTTTCAGGGTTATAGACAGTGTCTTCGTTATGATCAACAAATGCTTCAGCCAGATCATAGCTATTACCTGAGACGTTTGGCTTGGTTTCAAAGTCCGAAACTTCGGCAGCATCAAAACGTCCATTACCATTGGTATCAGGGAATGACTCTTCACCGATAGCTGTTGCAAGAATAGTGACGCGACCGCCATAGGGCTGGCCCAACTTTGGCGTTAGCGAGGGAGCACTATCGAGTATTGCACCTGTTGGTCTTGGGTTTTGACTAGTCCACTTTACAGAGCAAGTCCCCTTTAACGTTATGCAAGATGGGTCAATTGAACCACCTTCAGTCGTGAACGATACCGCAGTTCCATCAGGTACAGGGTTGTTAAAGGCATCGGCCAGTCTTGCTGTGACATTAACTTCAGTCCCATCGTAATCCCAAGCTTCAGGGCTCGCATTATCAACCGATAAAGAGAAACTATCTTGATCCGGTAAACCTGTTGAAATCACCAGTAAATTTGACTGACTTGATATTTCAGGTGTTTTCCCGTCAACAACAGCTGTCACTCTGACCGATGTTGCTATAGTACCGGAGTTGACTACTGTCCGAGCAATGCCATTAGCGTCAGTTTTAGCATCGAGAGGACTGATTTTTATTCCACCAGTTTCAGTATTTAGTGAGAAGTTTACTTGCTGATTAGTAACCGGAATACCATTACGATCAAGTACTTTAAACTTAACAGTTGAGGCTTCTGAACCGCCTGTGCCTTTTAAACGAATATTTTCAGGTAATGCTTCAACAAAATAGATGCTGCCTACACTTGCTGGTAGTACTGTCAACTTAGCAGATGCTGTTAGTGCTTTACCACCGACGTTAGCACTCACATTTACGCTATCTTCCCCAACACAACCTTTTGCAAGGTAGGTACTGGTTGCAACGCCATTAACGGCAATAACTGGTGAGCTAATTTCAGCTTCTGGTGTTGCTTTAGCTGAGCAGATAGAAGAAAAAATAACTTCAGCAGGCTCAGTGAATAACTTGCCCTGATCATCTTGCAAGATGACCGAGATACTTGCTGTACCACCAGCAGAGACGCTCACAGGGGTAATTGATGCAACACCTGATTCAAACGGTGTGCCGCTCCCCATAAGGACGTTGGTTGCCCCAATCGTAAACGGCAAATTAGCCGTTTCACCAGATAATAATGTCACTATTGCATTAGCAGCTCCTGGTTCTGCACCTGCCAAAATTTGTACCGACGCTTTTCCATCTTCAGTAACGGCTGTATTAATAGGAATTTCACCACGACTTGTCGTAAAAGTCACAATAGTTTCTTTAGAAAGCCCAGTAACGGTAGCGACCAAGAAACCAGGTGATAAACTACTGATCCCTGAAGTAGGCTGACCATTTTCATCAACTAAGCTAATGGCAACCGATGCACCATTCCCCGCGTCACCGCCATCACCAACCATAGTCACATTAATACTGGCAGTTTCTCCAGTAGAAGTGGTTGCAGTGACCGTGGCGCCTGTACTAATAGAGGCCGTGCTTAAAGTGACGACGGCATTGCCTTCAGCATCCGTTGAGACTTCACCTGTAGCTGGATCGAAAGAGCCGTAGGTTACATTATTCAATGAAAACGAAACTAACGTGCTGACCGCTGCTCCATTTGAATCGGTCACTTTAGCTGTTATCTGCGCATTTTCTGCAACCGAAATAAGTGAATTAGTAGTACTTAACGCTATTGAAATTGTCGTTGGGTCAGGACTAGTACCACCGTCTCCGTCTTCAGAAATACTTCCTCCCCCACTACAACCAACGAGAATAAACGACCATATAAAAGCAATAAAAATGCTATAAGCTGACTTCATTGTCAGACTCCCTGTTACTCAGATTATTATTTTTGATAACTATCAAGCTACCTAGCAACTCACATTACACAATTTTC
Source organism: Shewanella sp. 0m-8 (assembly GCF_052977265.1). Classification (NCBI taxonomy): domain Bacteria; kingdom Pseudomonadati; phylum Pseudomonadota; class Gammaproteobacteria; order Alteromonadales; family Shewanellaceae; genus Shewanella; species Shewanella sp. 0m-8. The sequence goes on from NZ_JBRIMB010000012.1 coordinate 60,362, forward strand.
CCATAACTTTCCCACAATAAACATCTATTTATTTGCAAGAACCCTGCAAAACTTAACTTTTACCCCATTTCCTCGGTGACACTTTCTTGCTAGGCTTTATGACGCAAATTGAAAAGCATAAAAATTATACAGGAAGCACTATGTCTGCTACGAAAACCAAAAAACTCGGCTTAACGAGTAAAATTATTATCGGTATGTTTACCGGTATTATTCTCGGGCTGTTATTACGCAATCTGTTTCCAGAGAGTGACTTTGTCAAAGAGTACATCACAGAGGGTGTGCTCAATGTAATCGGTACCATCTTTATCTCAAGCTTAAAAATGCTTGTTGTTCCTCTTGTTTTTGTTTCATTAGTCTGTGGTACTTGTTCACTGAGTGAGCCTTCTAAAGTGGGTCGACTCGGTGGCAAAACCATCGCGTTTTACTTGTTTACCACTGCGATTGCACTTTCAATGGCCATTTTAGTGGCTATTGCAGTCCACCCAGGTAACGCCAGTATGGTCACTGAAGGCATGCAGTTTGATGTCAAACAGGCACCAAGCCTTTCAGATGTACTGATTAACCTTGTCCCCACTAACCCACTGCATGCAATGAGTGAAGGTAATATGCTGCAGATCATCATATTTGCGGTGATCTTCGGTTTTGCTATCTCGCATATTGGCGAGCGTGGCGCACGTGTTGCAGCGCTGTTTAACGACCTTAACGAAGTGATCATGCGTGTTGTTACGCTAATCATGCAGCTTGCTCCATATGGTGTGTTTGCCTTGATGGCAAAACTTGCTCTAACACTGGGCATGGAAACCTTTGGTAGCGTGGTTAAATACTTCTTCGTAGTACTTGGCGTATTACTTATCCATGCGTTTGTTGTTTACCCTGTGTTGCTTAAAGTATTCTCGGGACTTAATCCATTCACCTTTATCCGTAAAATCCGCGACGTACAGCTATTTGCCTTCAGTACGGCAAGTTCAAATGCCACATTGCCTGTGACGATTGAGACTGCAGAGCACCGTATGGGCGTTGACAATAAGATTGCCTCTTTCACCTTGCCACTAGGTGCGACCATTAACATGGATGGCACCGCAATTATGCAAGGTGTTGCAACCGTCTTTATTGCTCAAGTATTTGGTATCGAGCTAACCATCACCGATTACGCTATGGTTGTGGTAACAGCAACCCTTGCCTCTATCGGTACTGCTGGTGTGCCTGGTGTGGGTCTAATCATGCTTGCTATGGTACTAAACCAAGTAGGCCTTCCTGTTGAAGGTATCGCATTGATTATTGGTGTGGATAGATTGCTTGATATGGTCCGTACTGCGGTTAACGTCACTGGTGATACTGTTGCGACTGTCGTGATAGCCAAATCTGAAAACGAGTTTAATGAAGACATCTTCAACGATACTCAAGCGGGTAAAGTCGCTCCAGGCTTTAACGCTCAGGTACACGCTGAAGAAATGAAGTTGAACAAATAAACATATTCGTTCAACCTAAAAAGGTAGCCTAACGGATCAATGCCGATCGTTTAAGCGTAAAATGAGAAATTAGCTAATATTCTAAAACGTTTAAAAGCAAAGAACCCAGTGAAAGCTGGGTTCTTTCATTGTAAGCCTTTAATCGAATCGCGGGATATAGGCTTATCCGAATAGCATTAATCCTAATGGATGCCTTTTTACTTTCTATTTACTGGCTAACTCGTCAGGTTGCAACCTTTACGGCATAGCATTGCCAATGCTGGCCCATTAGCTACAGCGATTGCTCAGTAGAATTGAGTTTCTTTAATCCTCTCGAAGGTACGCCGCCAACCATACAGTCTACCGGTACATTCTTAATGTATTCGCTCATATCATTAATTGTTTAAATTAAAATGATAGATTCAAAAAAGGCATAACTCGAATTAACCAAGTTATGCCTTTCAAAAAGATGTCGCTATTAGGCCATAAAGGCCGCTGTGCTTATCTTTCCCAGTACGACTCTTCTAAGCTATCTTCACGCTCTGGTAAGCCGCGAGAAAGTCTTGGGCTATGCTGCGCGAGTACTTCATAAGCAACGCGGTTTGCGTACTTACAAATTTGCGAGAACGACGAATAACACAGGCCATCACGCTTGTGCTTGCTCGAACCTGGCACATTGGTCTTATGGAAAGTGTTAGACGCTAAATCATGCAATAGCGCCGCTAATGCACCATCACCGGCGCCGTTAGTATTACGAATAATTTCTGGGCCGCCCATATAAGGTGAAATATGTGCGTACACCTTTAATGGTGATTCACAATCTACTTTTAATTTAGGACGTGAAAACTCATAACGGTTAAACTCTGGAATAGAGCCCGGTAGCAGAGTGTGGCTGGTTTCGCGCTTTTCAGAATCTTCAGTGTAACCCGCGGTATAAAGCCCTAAAGGACCCGCCGTTGTTAACACCATGTCACACCACTCAAGCGCTGCTTCACTGGCTTGCAGTGGATCGCTAAAGCCAGTTAACGCTTCACCTTCATCTTCATTCATCGCCAAAATGGTCACATGTTCGTTAATGAACTCCTGCCACCATTTAGGATCTTCTTCAATGAGGAAACGCGTACCAAGCGTTAACACCACAGGCACTTCAGCTTCTTTAGCATAGTTAATCGCCGTCATTGCCGCGTCAGTGATCTGATCGTCACCACTTGCGCGCATCAAATACGCGGTTAAGATCAACGCAGAGCCACCTTGAACCACTTCTTTATCGATATATTCCGGCGTCATTTTGTCCATTGAGCCTTTGCTGATAGCAAAAGTACGCTCGCCGCACTCAGAGATCAGCGTGAAGCAACGACCAATTGGGCCAGCGACTGGCTGAAGGTAGTTCAAATCGACTTTAGAAGAGGTATTACACAGGTAACGATAAGCATAACTGCCAATTTCAATGTTTTGGCTCATAACGCCAAACAGTACTGAGCGGTCGTCAGCTAAAATAGAATAGTTATGAACCGTATTACCAATGGTGCCACCCGCGAACTCGTCACTGATAAGCTCTTGTTGTTTCAACTCGGTATAAAGCGCGTGTGCTCTATCATCATCGATTAAAGTTGAGTTGCCTTTAGGTAACTCATATCGAGTCAATAGCTCATCTTCCACTTTCGCCTCAATATCTACAAGCGTCTGATCGATACCAGAGATGTAGGTTGAAATTGGCAGAGGCTGTTGGATCAACTGCGCAAGCAGAGGATCACGATTTTTAACGGGAAAATAGTGTTTAGACTTACGCTGACCTGGAAACTTCATATAGAGCTCTCTTTCATTCGGCATCCATGCAAAATATAAATTAAAACGGGTAAGTTATCTCAAGTTGTTTATTCTAATTCGAATAAACAAACTCTGCACTTCTAGCGACTAACGCGATAAAAATTTTGTCTTCAACGTTATAGCCTAGTCAAAAACCAAGCCTATAAGATAGATTCAAAAGGCTAGATGCACGAAAAGGTGGGCGATTTTACCACAACCCTCCTCTTTCGCTAGCTGAAATCACCCAATACAGCAGAAATTAATGCCAACCTTGAGTTTGTTTTTGAACAATTTGGGCTAATAGTTGAATATGTTGCTCTGAATCATTCAAACAAGCAATAAACTCGTAACGTTCACCACCAGCAGACAGAAACGCCTCTTTGCCTTCTTCAGCGATCTCTTCGAGTGTTTCCAAGCAATCACAAGAGAATGCTGGGCACATAATATCCACTGATTTTATCCCTTGCTTGGGTAAGTCCTCTAATAACTGATCAGTTGCTGGAGAGATCCATTGCTCTTTTCCAAATTGCGATTGAAAACAAACTCGCCATTGCTCTGCAGTTAATTCAAGTTGTTCAGCCAACAGTTCAGCGGTTCGTTGGCATTGCTGTTGATAAGGGTCGCCTTCGGTCACGTAGCGCAGCGGTACGCCATGAAACGACATCAATAACACTTCTGCCTGGCCTTTGGCCTGCCAATGGTTTTTAACCGACTGCGCTAAGGCTTGGATATAGGCGGGATGATCAAAGTACTGCTTATTCATACGCATTTCTGGGATATTACGCTCAGCTTTTAATAGCTCGGCTAGCGCATCATAGACCGGCGCAACAGTAGAGCAGGAATATTGAGCGTAAAGCGGCAGAACGAAAACCTTATCAACGCCTTGAGACGTTAAGTTATCAAGGCCTGTCTGCAGTGATGGATTGCCATAACTCATGCCTAATTCAACAGGAATAGATTGTCCAAGCGTCTCTTTTAATAACATCTTGAGTTTATCGCGCTGTTTCTGGCTTATCACCATTAGTGGCGAGCCATCTTCCCACCAAATAGATTGATAGAGTTTAGCGACTTTTGACGGGCGGGTGTTCAATATGATGCAGTTTAAAATCGGCTTCCAGATCCACGGTGATAAATCGACCACGCGAGGGTCACTTAAAAACTGTTTTAGGAATTTTTTAACATCAGCAGCAGTTGGTGAATCAGGCGTACCTAAGTTTACTAACAACACGCCAAATGGAGGCACAGAGTCACTCACATGAATTCTCTTTTTAGTAAGATATTCACGTCAGGCTATCACTGCAAAACGCATAAAAAAAGCCCATTTAAATGGGCTTTTTCAAATATGAGAACTAGCTCATAAACACATATTTACTCGAGTATTTTTTATACTCTGTAAGCGTTGTTTTTAGCCAAGAACCGTAACGATCTCTTCGCTAACAGTCGCTACAGACTGAGTGCCGTCAAACTTGTTATAAGTCACGTCACCTTTAGCTGCAATTGCGCCGTAGTATTCTACTAATGGCTTAGTTTGCTCGTGATAAATATCAAGACGCTTACGTACTGTAGACTCTTCATCGTCAGGACGGATTGCTAAATCTTCACCAGTTACGTCATCTTTACCTTCAACCTTTGGTTGATTAAAAACGATGTGGTAAACACGGCCAGAACCAGAATGAACACGACGACCGCTCATGCGCTTAACGATCTCTTCGTCAGGCACGTCGATTTCAATCACGTGATCAAGTGCAATACCGCTTGAAGCCATAGCATCTGCTTGCGGAATAGTGCGTGGGAAGCCGTCTAATAGGAAACCTTTAGCACAATCATCTTGTGCTACACGCTCTTTTACTAAGCCAATGATTAGCTCATCAGAAACCAACTGGCCAGCGTCCATGACTTTCTTAGCTTCTAAGCCAAGTGGAGTGCCCGCTTTTACCGCTGCACGTAGCATGTCGCCTGTTGAAATTTGAGGAATACCGTACTTTTCCATGATGAATTGGGCTTGGGTACCTTTACCGGCACCTGGGGCACCTAATAGCATAATGCGCATCTGAATCTTCCTCTTAATTTCGCACTGTGATACCAACATCCGCCTAGAATAAGCAAAAAGCTGTCTAGTCGATGGGTATTGTTATGTTTAGGGCGGCGATCTTCGCATAAATAGCCGCTATTTTGAAGCTATTTTCATTCGACTTTAGCATCAGTCATAATAAAAATCTTTGATACTAGGGCTGTTAATCTTTCGAGCTTAGCTTTTGTTCGGATCCAATCGTTTTAGTGCAAAGCATAAACAATGATGATTAGCTAGCTAAGCAAAAAGCGTGTAACGCAGCAATAGAACGATTGAAGCGCCGCGCTTCTTGGCTATTTTACTGCGTTATAGGCTATATGTGGAGAATGGCTAAGCGGCATAACCTTTACCTTATCAAATAGCCAATAAACAGCGGCAAAAGTAACCGTGAAAGGTCAACCATCACCAATCAGTAAAGTAAAGTGTAGAGTTTGCGTCTGTATTGATTAGCTAAGCTATTGCCTTGCCCTAACGCGGTTAAAATCTCTAAAAAAAGTCCCTTTACCTTGCCATCTAATGCGGAAACATCTTTTTGCAGCGGTGCAAACAACAAAGCTAATGCTTCATCGTTACGTCCTGCTTGATGCAATGCTTTCGCTAACTCAACTGCTAAGGCTAAGTTATCAGGGGCATTGTCTACATCTTGTTGCAGCTTCCTAATCTCGGGCGTATCGGCAGCATCTAACGCTAAGGCTAACTTTGCCTTTAGACTTTGATAATAACTGTCTTGATCAGCCAGGCCTACAGAGTCGAGTAAACCTTGAGCATCTTCAAGTACACCCAGTGACAGATAAACATCGGCTAATGCTAACGCGATTTCTGGCAGTTGCTTGTCGCTATACGCCTCTTTTAACAAAGGCAAAGCGCCAATGGCATTTTGCTCGGCTAAAAATACACGTGCTTGATTAAGCTTAAGTTGCCACTCAGCGGGTAGATGCTTATCTAGCATCTCTAATATTTGCGGCGCTTCTTGTACACCAGCAAAACCATCAACCGGTTTACCTTCATGCAAAACTAGGGTGGTTGGCAAACTTTGGATCTGGAAATAATTAGCAATTTCCATTTCTGTTTCACAGTTAACTTTAGCGAGTACAAAACGGCCCGCTTGCTGCTGTGCAATATTCTCAAGGGTCTGCATCAAGGCTAAGCTCTCAGGGCTTTGACTCGCCCAAAAGGCCATCACAACGACCTGCTCCATCGAAGCATCGACTACTTGTTGAATATTTTCTTTAGTCAGTTCTAGAATCGATTCCATAACTTTCCTTTAGCTTTCGCCTGAACTTATACCAATCTGGACCATAAAAAAGAGGCAGTGTTACTGCCTCTTTAATCATAGCTGCTAATTACTTAACGTTAGCTAGTAGCATTTGGTTCATTAGCTTAATAAACGCAGATGGGTCAGCTAGGCTGCCTTTTTCCGACAACAATGCTTGCTGTAATAATAGCTCTGACCACTGTGCAAATTGCTGCTCGTCTTGCTCGTCATTTAAACGTGCTACTAGAGGGTGCTCAGGGTTTAGCTCAAATGTTGGCTTAGACTCAGGTACATCTTGCCCTGCTGCTTGCATAAGCTTAATCATTTGCGTTGACATCTCGCCTTCACCAGCAACCACACATGCAGGAGTATCAGTTAGGCGGGTCGTCACTTTAACCGCAGACACTTTATCACCTAAGCTGTCTTTAACGCGCTTAACTAAGCCTTCTGACTCAGTTTCAAGTTTCTCTTGTGCTTCTTTCTCACCCGCATCTTCAAGCTCACCCAGTTCAAGATCACCACGTGTAACTGAATGTAACTTCTTACCGTCAAATTCAGTTAAGTGATTAATCAACCACTCATCGATACGCTCTGACATCAACAGCACTTCGATGCCCTTCTTACGCAGTAATTCAAGGTGTGGGCTGTTTGCAGCAGCTTCATAGCTGTCGGCGACAATGAAATAGATCTTAGACTGACCTTCTTTCATACGTTCAACATAATCTGCCAGTGATACATTGGCAGTCGCTTCACCGGTATGCGTCGATGCAAAACGTAATAGGCCAGCGATACGTTCTTTGTTAGCAAAATCTTCAGCTGGGCCTTCTTTTAGCACTTGGCCAAATTCGGTCCAAAAAGACTGATATTTTTCAGCATCATTCTTAGCAAGCTTTTCAAGCATGCCCAGTACACGCTTAGTTACAGCAGTGCGCAGTGCCGTGGTGACTTTATTATCTTGTAAAATCTCACGAGATACGTTCAGAGGTAAGTCGTTTGAGTCGATAAGGCCCTGCACAAAACGTAAGTAACTTGGCATAAACTGCTCTGCATCGTCCATCACAAATACACGTTGCACAAACAGCTTTAGACCATGTTTACGATCGCGATTCCACATATCCCAAGGCGCTTTAGCCGGAACATAAAGTAAACTCGTGTATTCTTGCTTACCTTCTACACGGTTGTGACTCCAAAGTAATGGGTCAGCAAAATCATGAGAAAGGTATTTGTAAAACTCTTTGTACTCTTCCTCTGACACATCGCTCTTGTTACGAGTCCAAAGTGCTGTCGCTTTGTTGATAGGCTTCCAGCTACCTTCAACTGCTGGCGTTGCTTCAGCGCCCTCTTCTGTTGCTTCAACCGCAGGCGTGCCTTCTTCATACATCTCTACCGGTACAGAGATATGATCTGAGTACTTAGTGATGATTGAACGTAGGCGATGGTCATCTGCAAACTCTTGCTCATCTGCACGCAGATGTAATGTGATTTCAGTACCACGGTTTTGCTTAGAGATAGTCTCAACGGTAAAGTCACCTTCACCCGCAGACTCCCAAAGTACCGCTTCATCAACGCTATGACCTGCAGCGCGAGTGCGTACAGTTACACGATCAGCAACAATAAAAGCTGAGTAGAAACCAACACCAAACTGACCAATTAACTGTGAATCTTTTGATTCGTCACCTGAAAGGTTTTTGAAAAAATCTGCGGTGCCTGACTTGGCGATTGTGCCTAAGTGTTCAATCACACCATCGCGCGTCATACCAATACCGTTATCTTCAATCGTTACGGTACCTTTCTCTTTATCGGTGCTAATGCGAACCCGTAGTTCGCCATCACCGCCATAAAGATCATCGTTTGTAAGGGCTTCATAGCGTAGCTTATCTGCCGCGTCTGCCGCGTTAGATACCAACTCACGCAAAAAGATCTCTTTATTCGAGTACAAAGAGTGGATCATCAAATGCAGTAGTTGTTTGACTTCAGTTTGAAAGCCGTGCGTCTCTTGTTGTGACATGAAATGTTCCCTTTAAAAATCAGTTTAAATAAAGCTTACAAATAAGATGGGGCTATAAAATGGCTTTTCAAGGGAGAAATGCTGCATTGGTTTCAATTGCACAAAAAAAAACCAGTCTGCGACAATGCGTTGACTGGGTTTAATTGCGTTTTTTATATGCACTTCATCATGCAAAGCACACAAACATTAAATCGGCAAACGTCCGTTAAAAGAAAGCGCTAACGTGGTGCTATCAACATACTCCAGCTCACCGCCGACGGGTACACCATGGGCAATTCGGCTAACGGTTAGTTGGTGACGCTTTGCCATATCGGCGATATAGTGCGCAGTGGCGTCACCTTCAACAGTGGGATTAGTCGCTAAAATAAGCTCATTGATATCACCTGACGCTAAATGCTGCTCAAGTAGCGCCAGCCCTAACTCTTCAGGGCCAACACCGTCAAGCGGAGATAAGTGCCCTAATAAGACAAAGTATCGCCCAGAAAAATGACCGCCAGCCTCAATTGCCAACACATCCGCAGGAGTTTCAACTACGCAAATCACATCTGAATGACCACGCTTTGTACTGACACAAATTGGGCAGTAAGTTTCCTCGGTGAAAGTACGACATGACTGACAATGTCCGACATCTGACATCGCTTTAGCTAGCGAGTCAGCAAGTTTAGATCCCGCTTTACGGTCACGCTCTAACAGCTGAAACGCCATTCTTTGGGCTGATTTAGGGCCAACACCAGGTAAACAACGAAGTGACTGAATGAGCTCATCAACGAGTGGACTAAATTTCATTTAACGTTCCGCATAACAAGGTGCTGCACACCTCTAAAATTGAATTAAATAGCCAAAGGAAAAAGCTTTGCTAAATAGATTGGTTGGGGATGTTAACATAGAAAGCCTGAATTTGAGCGTGATTTCACGTTAAATAAAACCAGACATACTCTCTAAAATCCCCACCGCTTCACGGCTAAATTTGCCGTTAAAAACACTTAACTTTAATTAGAAATCTAACAGCTCCTAGTCCCATTTTAAGAAACTGACGTTCCATTTGGTTCTAAAGCATGATCCAACAAGGTCAGTAAACTTTTTATATATGAAACACGTTGCTCAACATCGGCTCGGTTTGGTTGCAAAGAAATTTTACCGCCGATAAAGCTCAAGCTGTGCGGTTGACACGCCTGCAATGAATTTGCGATCTCTTTAAAGGTCAATAATGAACCTTCGGCATAACTTGGAATATAGAGATCTTTAGCAGGAGGCATGTGGGTATCCTTCCACTTGCCATACGGCCCTTCAATATCACTGGCTCCCGAAAATATAATGCCTTTCAGTAATCCGCTCTGCTTAGCCAATTCAATGTGCTGTAAAGGTCCGTTAGTACTGCGAGCCTCAATTGCCGAACGCCCCCAATTAATACTAATACCTAGGTCACTCTGTAGTTTACTATTAACGTATTGTGCAGCCGAGATCTCATCTTCTAAACGCATAAATCCTTTTTCTGCATCTTGGCCTTCTATATAGGCATCACAATGCTCAATAACCAGTTTTGCTCCGTGCCAATCCCACGACAACATTGTCTCTAATGAATATTGTAAGGCTGTAACAGACGATGTTGAATTTTTTGATATTTTGGGAGCCGTATGAATCTTAAGAAAACTTACCGCCTCCCGTCCAAGATGATTATTTAATGTAATAATCGCTTGTTGAGCCTGCTGATAAAAAACTAATGCGGCTTGTCTACCGGCTTCATTTGTTGACGCTATACCGAAGTGGGGATTACTCGCTAACTGTCCCATCACTCCTGGAATAGAGGTAAATACAAACTGCCAGTCCTTACTGACATTACTTAAAAACCATTCATCATCATAAGGATGTAACTTACCGACAAAAGGATGTTCAATACCAATAATGTTTTCTTCTGACTTTAAATGTTGATAATACTGTGTCTCAAGCTCAGGCTCCCAACCTGCAGCCGAAGGAGCAGTAGCATATGCGCCAACAATATATTCCATCAATCGTTTTCCTTATCATAATAAAAACCTAACAGGTATACCTATTACACCACCATGTAAGTATAGATGCAATTTTGTTTATGGACATTCGTTTGCATAGCTAGTACTGCTATGCCTCAATAGCATCACAGCTTGCACATCAATATCTAATTTAACTAATCAGCCTGCGGGTTTGACCCTCACAGAGATAACATCAATCCAAAATAGACTCGTGCGCAATTCACTCCCCAACAAGCATAAGCCACATCAACACGAAACTTTTCTTTGACAAAAAACAAACAACTGGTACATTGGTATAACAGGTTGACGAGATACCTGTTATGACAGGTAGCGCAACTGGCTAACCTTACACTCACTCAGCGCCGGATCATAGAACCGCATCAAGTGGGATTGTCTTCAGCAATAGAGCCTAATAAATCATGATTACGACAGTGATAGCCGAGCAAGTATTTAATGGTAGAGAGATCTTGGAAGATCAGCCAATCACTTTCCAAGATGGTAAAGTGATTGCTTTTGATAGCGTAAACAACGCAAAAGAATTCAAAATTTCAGGATTATTAACCCCAGGCTTTATTGACGTTCAAGTTAATGGTGGTGGCGGCTATTTGTTTAATCAGCAAACTCACTTAACGGCTCTCGAAGCTATGGTGCATGCCCACAGTCGTTATGGCACCACTGGGTTACTTCCAACGCTAATTACCAGTGATTTAACTACATTAAACAATGCCGCAAATACTATCGCTGACGCCATTAAAAAACGGCTTCCAGGCGTTATAGGTGTTCACTTTGAAGGACCTCATATCAGCGAGCCCAAAAAAGGGATCCACAATAGCCAGCACATAAGGGCCCTAAGTGATCAAGAAATGGCAGTGTATTGCCGTAACGACCTAGGTATAAAAGTGGTCACCATCGCACCAGAGTGTGTGACAACAGAGCAAGTAAAATCGCTGATAGCACACAATGTTAAAGTATGTTTAGGCCACTCAAATGCAAGCTTTGAACTCACTCAAGCAGCGCTCGATGCTGGCGCAATCGGGTTTACTCATCTATTTAATGCTATGTCGCCACTCACATCCCGAGACCCCAATATGCTAGGCGCTGCGCTTCTTGATAAAAAGAGCTGGTGTGGCCTTATCTTAGACGGCCATCACGTGCACCCTGCAACGGCAAAGCTTGCTACCAAAGTTAAAAGCAATGGAAAAATGATGTTAGTGACTGATGCAATGTCTACCATTGGTAGCAACCAACAAACATTTGAGTTTGATGGTCATCAAATACAACTCAGCACTAATAAGTTAACCAGCCAAACAGGTCAATTAGCAGGCTCTGCATTAGATATGATAACGGCGGTCAACAACGCCCAAACTATGCTAGATATTTCACTAGAAGAGTCTCTAAGAATGGCAAGTGTGTATCCAGCAGACTTTCTCGGCATTAATACAGCCACGCAATTACTTGCAATAGGCGCTAATGCAGACTTCACCGTACTTGAAAAGAGTAACCAAACAAGTTTACACGTAAACCAAACAAGTTTACACGTAAACCAAACATGGATTGATGGCAAACAAATATTTTAATTTAAATAAAGGATTACCATGAAAAAACTAACTGGATTAATCGCAGCACCGCATACTCCATTTGATATTAATGGTGATGTTAATCTGCCTGTTATCGATCAAATTGCCGCACTGCTCATCAAACAAAATGTTAAAGGTGTTTATATTTGCGGCACAACAGGCGAAGGCCTCAATTGCTCCGTCAATGAGCGAAAAGCGGTAGCAGAGCGCTGGGTTAATGCCGCACAAGGTAAACTAAGTATTACAGTTCATACTGGTGCCCTATCCATTGTTGACACGCTAGAGCTAACTAAGCACGCCGACACTCTTGATGTATTTGCAACATCCGTTATTGCACCTTGCTTTTTTAAACCCAGTTCAGTCGATTGCCTTGTCAAATACTGCGCAACCGTCGCGGCCGCGGCGCCAAGTAAAGCTTTTTATTACTACCACTCAGGAATGTCGAATGTCATGTTTGATATGGAACAGTTTCTTATCAAAGCAGATAAAGTCATTGATAACCTTGCAGGTATAAAATTTAACCATGTCGACTTATATGAGTTTCAGCGCTGTAAGCGAGTAGCCAATGGTAAATTCGATATTCCATTTGGTGTCGATGAGTCACTGCCAGGCGGGCTCGCTGTAGGCGCTATCGGCGCTGTTGGTAGCACCTATAATTACGCAGCCTCGTTGTATTTGGACATAATTGATGCGTTTAACAAAGGAGAGCAACAAACTGTCACTCACTTAATGAATAAGGTTATTGGCCTTATTCGACCTCTTGTGCAATATGGCGGAGTCGCGGCAGGGAAAGCGGCGATGCAACTACATGGGATTGATGTTGGCGATCCTCGCTTGCCAATTAGAGCTCTATCACCACAAGAAAAAGAGGAGGTCATCGTGCAAATGAAAGCCGCCGGCTTTATGGAGCATACAGCTTCATAACGCATGATGCTGATGCTATCGCTTATTTTTTATGTTTAAAGGCCAAGTCGGTAGCTTTAACCACCCCATTTGGCCAACCCAATAAGTAATAGTAAGCCGAACTCGTTAACACCTAGATTTCCTTAGACTTTCGATATATAGCAAAACACCAATATTTTAAGTGTTTTATAGTGAGGTCGCATTTAATGCACTATATATCAAACCATCATCATCTTGATGATGGTTTTTCTTTATCTATAGCAACTCAATTTAAAATTGATTTATCCCCTTCTTTAAACTCATACAGTTGACTCGCTTTCGATTGATTATTCTTATTTTGTGGCAATAAAAAAGCCATATTAAACAATATGGCTTTGTAAAGAAGCACTTAAATTAACTGTCGCAAACAGGCTAGCACATTGTTAATAGTCCGTGACTATCAGTCACTTTTTGCTGCTCTTTATCGGCCCACAAAAAGTAATCTTGCTCAGTTAGCTCGCTAGCGGCGGCCTTATCGATAAGAATAATCGCATGCTGATGTAACTGTAACGCTGATGCAGGACACATGGCATTTAATGGTCCGGTGATCATTTGCTTCACTGCCGACGCTTTATTTTTTCCTGTAGCCATCAACAACACATAACTAGCTTCTAAAATAGTGGCAATCCCCATAGTCATAGCCATTGTTGGTTGAAATTCACCTTGACCAAATAAACGGCTGTTATCTGTTAACGTTTGCTTGGTTAAAGTTTTTATTCTGGTGCGTGATGACAGACTCGATGTTGGCTCGTTAAAACCTATATGACCATTTGCACCTATGCCCAATATTTGCAGATCGATTCCACCTTTATCTTTTATCTTTTGCTCATACGCTTCGCCTTGGAGGCGAGGATTTTGCTCTGAGCTACATGTAGGTAAATACGTCCGACTAGGCGCAATATCAACATGACCAAATAAATGCTTTTGCATAAAAGTACGGTAACTTTGAGGATTCTCAGCCGCAATATTGTGGTACTCATCAAGATTAAATGTGGTGATATCGGCAAAGCTTAAGTCGCCATGTCGATATTGCTCCACCAGAAGCTCATATAGACTAATTGGCGTGCTTCCGGTAGCTAAACCTAAAACTGCCGCAGGCTTTTGTTTAATGACTTCTGTTACCCATTGCGCTGACTTTTCGGCAACTTGCTCTGGGGTATCTAAAATAATTACTTGCATATCAATTCCAATATCAAGGTAAAACACTGGCATCTATTAATCACAACCAATTACCGAATCGGCATACAAAGCTGCACCAATAAGGTCGGCATGCTCTCCAGAGACAGGGGCAACGAGTTCGACGTGGTAGATTTTTGGAAGTGCCCTTAATTTGGTTTTTATTCGCTCTTGGAATAAGTTTGTAGAGCCGACACTGCCGCCTAACACCACGATACGCGTTCCTGTTAAGGCTCTAATGTTAGCGATAAGCTCAACAATGGTATCAGTTGCCTGCTCTAGTAGCTGGGCTATTTCTGGATGGGATAAATGCTCATTAAAAACGGTTTTGCAGCTAACACCTTTATTTAAAATAGTTGACGCTTGATTAGCGATAGCCGTCCCTGAAGATAGGGCCTCGACACAGTTAAACCTGCCACAATGACACTCAATTGCAGGCAAACCTGACCGACTCACTGACATATGCCCAATGTGCGCACAAAATCCATCATCAGCCATCACTAACTTGCCATTTTGAACAATGCCACCACCCACACCGGTTGAAACGGTAATGTAGGCCAAAGTATTGTCTGACCTATCAGGCCTTAAGGTATATTCAGCCCAGGCTGCAGCGGCAGCATCGTTTAACATAACAACAGGTAAACCAAAGCCTATTTCAAGTTGCTGCTTTAGCGGTAGCGAATCGTTTGCAGATAAAAAGTTAACTAGCTCTGCTCCCACAAGCCCAGTACAGGCTACCGCAATCGTAAATGCCTGCTCTGCCCAACCTTCACATAAGTTAACAAGGTAACTTGCAAGGTTAGCTAAGTCTTGATGGATAATTGAATCAACTTTCCTGAGTTCAATGACTTTAGTCCCCTTGATTAACGCAGCCGATATCTTGGTGCCGCCAACATCAATTGCGATAATCATGTAGCCAAGGCTCCTATACCGTCTTGGGCATTTTCACTTGCCACTACACTGGTATTACCGCCCGCTTCAACGCCAGCCACAAACCACTGAGTAATGTGTTCCACACGCGTAATTGCGGATCCAACAGTAACTGAAAACGCGCCAAGCCCTATGGCACATGCTGCCCGCTCTGGTGAGTTATAACGCCCTTCTGCAATTACATTCAGCCCCTGACTTACCCAGCGGCTCACCAAGTTATAATCAGGCTCAAAAGGAGGGGCTGAGTTATCGGTGTAACCAGACAATGTACTGCCAATAAAAGTACAACCATGTTGAGCCAGCATTATGCCAACCTCATAGTCAGCACAATCTGCCATAGCAACACAACCTGCCATGTGGATTGCCTCTAATAGCTGTAACATTGATGCAGGGCGGCTCCTGTCTGTTCCATCAAATGCAATAATACTTGCGCCAGCCTTTGCTAGCGCATTGACATCATCAACATATGGCGTGATACGCACAGCGCTATCAGCTAAATCTCTTTTTATAATTCCGACAATTGGCACAGGGCTTACCTTGGCCACCGCTCGTACATTCTCGACTCCTTCGATTCTTAGCCCTTTGGCTCCACCTTTCACGGCAGCCTGCGCCATAGCCACAACGTGCTCAACCTTGTCCATCGGACCATCATCTACTGGCTGACAAGAAACAATCAAAGAGTGCTTCAACGACAATAATAATTGCTTTTCTAACTCTCTATTTACCACTGACATATCCCCTTGTTAAAGCCTAATATTTACGATGGTTTGATGGCGACTGAGTCCATTGTGTAGAGTGTTAACCCAGTTAAGTCTTTATTCGCGGCTTTCATGTTTTGTGTCAGTAAGCTGGCAAGGTAGCCAAACACTAGACAAGACACGATTCCTATCGTGGCGTACAAGTAACCATTCGCCCATCCCAACTGCCAAGCTGAAACCATGGTTGCAACGCCAGCTAAAATTCCGACTATCGCGCCAAATGAATTAGCCTTTTTAGTCAATGCTCCCAGCACAAATAAACCTCCTAACGCCCCCATAAACATGCCTATGATCTTAAAATATGCCTCCATTAAGGAGCGAATTTCAGGGTCAATAAAGATAAGGCCCGCTAAGGTTCCCAATACGCCCATAATAAACGTCAGCCAACGTGCGGCGCTCATATAGCCTTGCTCTGTTTTTACCAAATTAAAGGGGCGTATAAAGTCAGTCACAAGAGTCGTGGCAATGGAGTTCATGCTAGTTGAAACTGTGGATTGTGCGGCGGCGAATATCCCGGCCACAATTAAGCCAGCTAGCCCCACGGGCAGCTCTGTCGCGATAAAGGTAGGGAATATTTGATCTATTTGAATCGTAGGATCTAACTTCTCAGGATGGGTTTGGTAAAACGCATACAGCCCAGTACCAATACAAAAAAACAATAGCGCTGCAGGCGCGGCAATAATGGCATTTGCCCAGATAGAACGACTGGCTTCTTTCGGGTTCTTAGTCACCATGTAACGCTGCACTACGGCTTGATCTGCCGTATAACTTGATAGATTCTGGCCAATACCACCAATTACAACGACCCAAATAGACAAGGTAGTTATGCTATCGAGGCTAAAATCAACATCCACCATGGTAAATTTATTATCCGTAAGACCAATACTAATAAACTCAGCCATACCTCCGTCTAACCCTGCAATGATGACGATAAAGCACAGCACTGCACCAATAAGTAACACTATGGTTTGTAAGGTATCAGTCCAAATCACTGCCTCAATTCCACCCATAGTGCAATAGATGAGACAAAGAACTCCCATTATCAATACGCTCTCACTCGGAGATAACGGCGTAACAGCAGACAAAGCTAATGCAGTAAGTGCCATAACAATACCCATGCGTCCTACATGGAATAGCGTAAATAAACCACTAGCAAATAATCTGACGCTCATATTGAAGCGTTTTGAAAGGTATTCGTAGGCGCTCGTTGCATCAATCTGACGGAAAAACGGCATAGCAACATAAATCGCAATAGGGGCGACAGCAATGATCATCCAGATCCCCAATAACAATAGCCAGTTGCTCTGAAAAACCACCGCGGGTAACGCAACGTAAGTTAACGAACTCAACATGGTGGCATAAATTGAGCAAGCAGCGGCCCACCAAGGAATCGATTGACCACCACGAAAATAATCATTAGTGGTTCTATTTTTGAAAACGAAGAACAAGCCAACCAAAACGACAAATACTAAATATGTCACTAGTACCGTCATGTTGATCCAACCAAAATCCTTAGCTGGTCGCTTTAATGATGCTTGCCATAATGTAGATGCAGAGCGGTTATCAAGACTAGGGCTTAGTGCATAAACATAACCGTTTGCAGTCATGGTGCTTTCAGTGATCCCGCCACTAAAATCGGCTGGAGTATTGCGATTATCATTCGCCGTTAAATATTGCGTCCAACTATTAGTTATCGCATTAAATGCTAAAGTATCGCCCTTATCGGTAAAGGCGAGTATGTGTGAATGGCCGAATGTTGCCAGGCTATTTACTTGCTGATTAAAGTCATTATTCGTCTCTGAAATGTCGCCGAGTTTTTGCCATTGATTAGCGAGAGTTTCAATGGCTGGATTAAACTTCCAAAAAGCCGTTAAGGGCAGAGGAATATGGCTTGAATTCGGCTCTTGGTTTAATAGACGATAGCCCCCTATCGCATATATTTTTTCACCACTGCCATCATTTTGAACCGCTAACTGCACACCATTTTGATAAGTGGTACTTTCACTTGGTAATGCAGGTAAAGCGCGCCAAGCGCTCTTGGCTGCGAAGCGTTCAAAATCAAATTGATTGTTTGAAAGCAAATTTTTACCTGCTGTTAACGCGCTCAAATCCAAAGCGAAAAACTGGTTATTTGCATCCATCACCGTTAATACATACACAGTGTTTTCGACAATGACAGCTGATGGCGATTTTACGGCGACGGGGAGTGGCGGTAATAAAAAACTCTCTAATACAGAAGCGCTCTGTTGCCATACCAGTAGATTGACTCGATTCGATGCTTGCTGCGCATTAATGCCACCAATAACAAGTGTCCCCCCAGCAAAAGGAGCAGTAGCCGCATAGGCTCTATTGCCATCGTTCGCCGATAAAGAAGTCGGTACCACTGCACTATCGGCGGTAACAATATAAACAAGCTGAGATTGCTTAGCGGTTAGCAGCATGTTTTCAACGATTAATGGTTGCTCTTGAGTGAACGATTGAGTGAACGGCTCAAACTCCAACCCAGAGGAGATAATAACATGCTCACCTTGCTCACCTATGAACGCACCAGCACCTAAACGAAATGGTCCAGAGAGCTCCGTCTCGATCTTTTGCCAGCTGACAAACGTTTCAGCGACGGCAAGTAGCGGCATCATTAACATCAAACAGAATGCTAACTTTATTAGTTTGTTGGTCATATGTTTCAAATATTAGTGGTTAGCTGTATACCTGTTATACCACCATGGAAACATCAGGGCCACAAAAAACAACAATTAATTTAACGCTAAAGCAACCTCGCGCTTCGATTTTCAAAAGCGCTCAAACTGCGCGCAATAAAAAAGGGCTATCGTAAGATAGCCCTTAGAATGAATAATTCATGTTTTAATTAAGCTCAAAAATAGATAAGCAGCCTTTACTGAAAAGACTGCTTGAGCATGAAAATATTTCTCTACTAATCGTAATACTTATCAAATACATATTGTATGTGTTGAGTTAACTTTTTATCCGCTCCCTCTACATCACGATTTTTAATGCATTCTAAAATATCGACATGGTCTTGATGGCTTTTAGCGTTTAACTCTTTAACGTTGGTTTTAGCCGGTCTAGCATCAATAACCCAATCAACTAGCGCTTGGTGAATGGCCAAAAAAATGGGATTACCAGGTATTGATGCTATGACATGGTGAAAATAGATATCGGTTTTTTTAAATTGGCTTTCGTTATCTATTGCTTTGCCATTTAATGCGACCGCTTTTTCTAACTCTTCAATTTGTTCACTTGTTGCAAACTCAGCCGCATGGCGCACTAAGCTCGATTCAAAGAAGCTTCTTAGCTGATCAAAATATTGCAATCCGTTAGGCTGCGATAGAAAGTCTTTTGACATTCCAGATAGCTCAGAAATAATGGTTTCAGGAGAAGGTCTACTCACACGAGTTCGTTCACCGCTGCTAATTTTAACTAAGCCTTTGCGTGCAAGTGCTGACAAGGCATCGCGAATTGAAGGCCTGCCCACTCCAAATGCCGCCATTAACTCTCTTTCAGACGGCAGCGCTTCACCTTCGGCTATTTCACCTTGGCGTATCATCTGTTCCAATTCTTCTTCAACGGTTTCTGAAAGTTTTTTTCGTTCAACAGGACGTTTAATAGTAATTGGCATTCGAAGTTCCTTTAGCACCTAACAAGTTTTATACCTATCTAGCTATCATACCAGTGGTGCTATGAATGTATACACAATTATCCAAAATAGATGCATCATCGATAGCAAAAGTAAACTTTGGGTTTACTTTCATTAAACATTGACCCTTTGGTACACCTATTATACCGTTGAACAATTATCAACCACATCAATACAAGACTATGAATAAGCATCAGCTAAAAAAAGTGTATTATGGTATTGATAGTCAACAGTTTGCCCACCTTTATACACCGAGTCATAAAGAGAAACTAACAGCTGTTGTTATCGTGATTCATGGTGGTTATTGGAAGGATAATCATACTCTTGAAACATATGCTACCAGTGCAATTGTTGATTACTTGCAAGGCTTTAATGTCGCAATATGGAACTTAGAATATCGTCGCATGGATAGTGTCGGCGATAATATCAAGGCGCCATGGCCCGCAACATTTAAGGATATTGCAGCAGGCATAGACATGCTTCAACATATTAGCCTTGACGAAGGTTTGGACTTAAGCCGGATCCTATTAATCGGGCATTCTGCTGGCGGACATTTGGCAACTTGGGCGGCTTCTAGAACGAAGATATCTCAAAGCAGTCCCCTCTTCAGCCCACAAGCACTTGCTATTCGAAACGTTATTTCTATTAGCGGCATACTAGATTTAACCGCAGCAGATGATCTTGAACAGCCTCAGCAAATACATAGGCTAATGGGAGGAACGGTAAAAGATTTTCCTGAGCGTTACCAAGCATGCAACCCAAGCGACTTACCCGCAATGCACCTTAACTTAACATTAGTGCATGGTGAGCTCGACACCTGTGTCAAAATTGCTCAGCTCAAGCGCTATAAAGACCAAACAAGCCAAGATATAAAGCAAATTAGTATAGCAAATGCAGACCATTTCTCGATGTTACCCCATGAGGGGGACTGGCAAGAGTCTCACTGGGCGGTTATCAAACAGCTTATAGCAGATGAAATCGACGCCTTAGCTTAACGGCTCGAAATGTAAACTGTTAGCCATACTCATGGCTAACAGTCTAGGTTTCTATTTCATAGCGACACATACATAGTCATAGCTTCACTGCCATGGATAGCACAGTAAAAGCAGCCAGCTTACTGCCGCTCAAGGCTGGTTAACTCAAAGTTTATAAACTTCAACAGCGTGCTTCCCGTCGCCTCATAAATCACACCAATAGAGCCGTCATTTAACCTTACCACATCAGAATAGGCACTCATGCCATAAACTAATTGATGAGGAGTGCCAAAATTAGCCCCTTCATCGGTACTGATCCAAATCCCCAAGTTATTACGATTAGGACCTGATGCTGTACCTATCGGCGCAGTAGCAATGATAAGATCTTCAGCATCTCCCGCTCTTATCGCTGAAAATCGAGTGAGCCCAATATCAACCTTAGAAACAGCCAAGTCATGACTTGTTTGCGTCCATGTGATCCCGCCATCATGACTCAAGAAGTGATAACGAGTACCTGCGGCGCCCCCATCATTGCGAGCGGACAATAATAATGTTCCATCATTAAGCTCAACCATATCAGCTTCGGTCGGTCCAGAAACAGGTGTAAACTCACCTTTATGCCAAGTTAATCCATTGTCGTCACTAAACACTGTCGCAACATAAAACAGGCTATTACCAGCACGCACTATGGCTGGAAAAATCATTCTGCCATTGTGATCACCTTGAGCTAAAGTCTGCCATTGCAATTGGATCCCTTGTCCTGGACCTGGGTTTATTGAGCGCCAAGTCGGATCTTTAACTTGCGAAGTGACATCTACTGCGGCTGACCATGTCAGTCCATTATCAATACTTTTTCTATAGTACAAATAGTTGGCATCACCTGGGGCGACACAGTTGCCATTTTGCGCACATAAGTCTGGCCACTGAACATAAAACACATAAACCGTATTTGTCGATTTATCAACAAATGGACGGGGATCTGAATAATCAAACGCTGGATCTTGATGAATAATCTGCACAGGTAGCCAGCTACGTCCGTTATCAATTGAACGTTTTAAAGAAATGTTAATCTGACCCACCTGCCCAGGATCTCCACCACTTGGACGGCCTTCAATAAACGCCAGTATTGAGCCATCTGCAGATTGGACCATGGAAGGTATTCGATAATGACTCATACCATCATCGCCTTCTTGACCTCCTTGAAAAACAATACTTTCAAAGATAGCCGGACCACTACCAAAGGTCTCAAAGTTGACATAACGGTAATTGGCAACACCATTTGTGCCAGAAGAGCCATTACCCCACACTATGACATTCTGACTGGTAGCGGAACCAGCCCAAGTTTCGATTGCATTACCGTCAAAATAAAACGTCGCTAAGCTCGTTTCAACATCGTAAATCACTTCATAGGTATGGTACTTATCTGCACCAGTCATTGGCACTAATGTATGACTACTGCCTCCCTCCAACGTTGCGACTAAATCACCATTGCCATTGATATTTAGTAAAGCCAAAAAGCGTTTATTACCGTTTGCATAATAATCAGAAATAGCACTGCCCGACACGATTCGACTCATGGTGGTCATTTTCCAGCCTAAGGTTGTCGCATCTCGATTAACTTGCACGCTCGGCTGTACTTCCCACTCGGCTCGGCCGTTGATACCACTAGCCTGCCAAGCAGCTTGACCTTGTTCATTAACTAAACTACCTGCGCCTGAGTCCGCACTATCATTTGTCCAGCCAGCCAAAGCAGGATCAGTATTGAGGTTACTATCAAAAGTCGCCACCACAGTCGATAACCGAGTGATGTCCTCAGCTTGTTTTGCAGTCAGTACATTGTCATAAATACGGGTTTCATCAATGGTGCCGCTGAAATACCATTGGCCACCATTGTTATCATGGTTACGGCCAATACTCATGCTATCTAACCCCGCAATGGCGCCAAGAAAGCTCGTTGCATTACCACTGAATGCTAACCGGCCATCTACATAGATTTGGGTACCGTTTGCATCCACCATAATCAGTGCTTTGTGATCTTGATTATTATTGTATGTGGTGACGGTTTTTGAGTCATTGACAAAACTGCCGTTTTCTCGAGCATGCACCCGTAATGTGCCATCACCGTTAATTAGTATCGCAAACTCACTTGAACCTTCGGCTGAATTAGAAGCACTAAAAAGAGTTGCAGTTGTGCCCGTGGCTTTAAACTTGGTAAATATGCTACCTCGGGTCAGTTGCTGTACAGATGCAAGTTCGGTATCAACCGATTTAAATTGGCTTTCGCCATCAAAAGTGATCCCAGATGAGTCCCACGTTGCAATAATCTTAGCTTCTTCAGGCACTGTTTCGCTGAGCGTCTCAAAGGCGACAGCTCTATAATAAGCAACACCATTAATATTTGATGAACCATTTCCCCACGCAAGCATATTTTGATTGCTGGCCTCGCCAACCCAGGCAGCATCAATTATCACTCCATCAAAGCTGAAACTAGCAAGTTGAGTAAGTGGATCATACTCAACCACGTATTGATGATAGCTATCCGCTCCCGTTCCTGAAACTAATGTATGTTCTCCTCCCCCAACTAGGTTTACGACTAAATCTCCCGACGCACTAATACTCAATATTGGTAGAAAACGTAAAGCACCATTTGCGTAGTAATCAGTGATATAGCCGCCAGACTCAACGCGACTAGTCCAGCTCATTCGCCAACCTTTTAGACTAGCCTCATTATTAAGCTCGGTAGTTGGAAGCATATTCCATTGCGCTCTGCCGCTGCTTCCCGTTGACTTCCAACTTGCGGCATTTAAATCTTGTACTACTGTTCCCGTAGCTTGCCCCGAAAGGAAATCACTCCAACCTTGGCTCGCTGGGCTTGTTTCATGCATCGCATCAAAATTTGCGACCAATGTGTTTGCTTGCGCATATCCACGACTAAAGCCCATGGAGCATAAAGCAATAAATAGCGCTGTTAATCTAATTGTTCTCAGCATAATGTCACCTTTATAAATTAAGTGTTATCCATGACAAAGCCAGCAATAAGTGGCTGATAATCTAAAGGTGCCTTTACTCACGCTATACATCCTGAACCACTTTAACGCTACAAACAGCTTAAGTACCCATGTTCTTATCTTATTGAAGTCTTACGCGAACTCAGTAAGTCCTGTAATAGCGACTCAAATATCTGACCCACGGTTTCACATATCAACCTGTCACACCACTAATACAAACATGCGCACAAAAATCAGACAAGAACTTTATGGTATAACAGTATAACCAGATGATCAGTGATGATAGTCATAGGAGCAAATATAGCTAGGTACAGGGAGGTCAATTACAAATTACACCTTCAGATAAGGTGCAAATAGGTAACCCATTATTAGAAAGCTTTTAACTAATTTAAGCGATTATTGGTTTAGCTGATTGGGGATATAAGCGAGTCTCAACTCAAGACTCTGCTTATAAATATCAATATACTAAACGAGATAGGGAAATAGGCGACGGCTCTATTGAACAGGTTCGACTGTGGCTTGATAGACATTAGGTGTCCGGATAACCGGCCTTATCTCGCCAGAGATCCAATATATTTGGTTATCTTTCTGCGACACTGCAAGGGGGCCTGCTCCACCAGTAAAAGGCACTTCCTTACTTAAGGTTGACCAGTTATCTTTATTGAGATCATAAATAAGCTGTTGGCGGCTAAAATTAACCTCTTGTTCATTCAAAGCAAAATAGTATTGTTTAAACTTTGATAGCCTATCCTTTGAACTCGTGGTCAATTGAAAAATAGCATCGTTAAACACTTGCCTGTTTACACCACCAAGTAAAATTAATTGCTCATCATTAATCACCGCAACCCCACCACCCACGACAGAATAGGGTTGGTCTTTAACCGTAATAGGTGTAAGTGTTCTCCAGCTTAATGTTTCAAATTCAAACGCATAAGCGTCGGTCAAAATATAACGTCCTTTTCCTACCTGCAGATTGGCACCACCAAATACATAAAATTGTTTCTGATGCTGTATTGCAGGAAAATCGGCTCTCGCAAGTCCAGGGATTGGTGCTATCTTATCTTTATTAATGCATTTTTGATGCTTCAAAGAAAACTGACACACAGAATTACTCACTACGCCGTTATGCTTACCGGCAAATAAAAACAGTGAGTCGTCTTGCCAGGCCGCCGCGCCAGAATCCCAAGTAAAAGGCAATTGATTAACAGCTGTAACCAATGGCTGTAAATTATCATCCAAGGTCAGCTTTAGAATAGAGTCGAAGGCTTGAACGTTATTTTTACCTCCAACAAGATAAAGACTATTGCCAACAACTACAGTTGCACCATGCCCTCTTGCGGAGGGTAAGTGCCCATGAGCTACTAGCTCAAATTGATTATTTGCGGTATCAAAGACAAAAATATCTGAATAATACTGCTTAATCCCCTTATCAAAAAAAGGATGGCCACTAGGAAAGTTAGCCCCTCCAGCAACCACAAGATAATTGCCGACAAATGCACTATAGGCACCTGCAATACCAATAGATTCATTAAAACCTTTAGGAGCAGGTAGCTGCCCAGCTTTTACCCAACTCACCTTGGCTTGAATTATTGCTTTAGCTTTACTTTCCACTGCCAACACTTGCCCACAGGCAAGGACTACAAACAGCATGAGTAGAAAAAATAACTTAGTAAGCTTCAAGCGGGACTCCTTAACATTTAAGTAAAATAAAACCTAATCAATATTGATTAGGTTTTAGGACATTACACCGGCAACAAGGCATTTATTATTATAAAAATCGCATGCCTTTCTCAGCTATTAGAATGTCAATTTAACACCAGCAAAGATTTGACGGCCAATGACATCGTAAGCTTGAGGTGTGGTATTGGTACCGACTGCCGCACTCGTCGCCTGAATATCTGGCTGCTCATCAAATAAGTTATTTGAACCAAGATAAACATTAACAGCATCATTTATTTGGTAACTAGCTCTTAGGTCAACATAGTAAACCGCATCCATGGTATTAAGATCATCAGATAATGTTGTTTCACCAAGTACGCCTTTAGTTTCAGAACGATATGTCAGCTGACCATAAAGGTTGAAGGCTTCTGTAATGTTATATGATGCATTCATCGTATAACGGAACTCAGGAAATAATGTTTTACCTAGATTATCAATTTTACCAGTAGGAGTATCAATCTCATACTCACCAAGGTAGTTAGCCATAAAATTCAAATTCAAATTTTCTAGTGAATAAGAAATCTCTAAATCAACACCATTAGTTGAAATAGTATCAGCGTTAATCGACGTTGAATAAATATTTAAAATAGGTCCATCTTTAACATCCCTAATCACCTTCCCACCACAGCTTGCATCGAATTCTGATGGGTCAGCATCATAACAACGCTCAACCATAATATCTGGTGAAATTGTCGTTATTCCATTTTCAATTTCAATATCATAATAATCGAGTGAAACGTAAAGGTTATCCAGTGGTGTAACAACAAAACCTAAAGTTAATGAATCTGCAGTTTCTTCTTCTAAATCTGGTGAGCCGCTTTGTAATACAAGTGTATTATTGGTTTCAGAGCCTACCAATACATATTCACCACTTGGGTCGGTAGCCATTCGGTTTGCAATAGCCGAAATAGAACTACAGTTAACATCTCTATTCGACGTCCCTGAACGGCTCGCTCCATTACAAACATCAATCGTTGGGTTAGCAACACTGGTGGTACCGGTAGAGAATATATCGTTGATATTCGGCGCTCGAACAGAGCTAGATTGGCTACCACGAAGACGAATTACATCATTAATTGGAGCATCAAGACCTAAACGATATGTTGAAGTCGTGCCAATTGTTGAATAATCTCCCACTCTGCCCGCAAGGCTAACATTGAGCCAATCAGCAACAGGAATATAAAGCTCACCAAAAACTTCGGCGACATCAAAACTACCGTCAATAGGTTGCACCGCGCCTTCGCGTGTAATGCCTAACTGACGAAAACTATCTGGGTTTTCAACTGCGGACTCTTTACGGTATTCAAGACCTGCAGCAAATCCCATATTATCGTGACCAACAGATAAATCTAACTCTCCAGATACAACACTGTTAATAACAAATTGTTCAACTTTACCCGTTTGACCAGTGCTAACAGCAAGATACTTCATTGCTTCATCAGAAAATCCGACAATCCCGGCTTGGCCTGCCAAACTGTCAGTAGTACCAAATGGATTCACAGGTAAACAACCGTAAATTCTAGCTATTTCATCGGCACACTGATAACCACCATTGCCATCGTCTTCAATCGTCACAGCCTGTTGCATATGAGGGATACTAAAGTCACCGCTATTTTGCTGTTGTTGCGAAGTGATGCCATAAGTAGCACTCGTTTTCCAGTCCAAATCATTATCAAAATAATAGTTATAGCTACCTGCAATGCGAAAAGTCTCACGGTGATTTTCAGTTGATCGATTACCAAACTCATAGGTACGTCTATTCGTCGATACACCATCAAGAGAAGTATTATCACCCATGACAGCAAGAAGCTGCTGTCCAGCACTACTGCCTACGAAGAAGGGACTCGTTGCTACATCGATACCTGTAGTACCACCATCTCCTTTTCTAAAGATATTGTTTACAACGTCAATTGGCGCTTCTTCTAAATCAACACTGGCTTTTGTCTGTGAGTAGTTTAGCTCTACTTTTAAATCTGAATTTTCAGATACATCGAAACTCATCCCGGAAGCGACATTGAAGCGTTGGAACGGGGTAACTAAAGTACGATTAGCATGTTGATTATCCCAGTCAGATTCGCCCATAGGTTGGAAATTGCCGTCAAGCAAAGGCTGATTGGTATTAAATAGGTCCCCATTGCCAAATATTTTTAGATCACCATAACCGAGTGATGCTCCATCAACATGACCAGGGCCATCTCGTCTAGCTATAGAGTCCCTGATGCCATCACCATTGGTATCAAGAAATCTCATTTCATATCTGGAAAAGTCTCTTTCTGACGAGTTTAAAGCCTCTTGATTGGAGTAGCCTACAGAAACCCATGCATTTCCTTCATCAAAGTTCTGACCATAGGTAAAGTCAATGTTCTGCCTCTCTGCTCCCCCTTCAGAAGAATCGGCCGCAAAAGCATTAATTTCCAAACCTTCGTAATTCTGTTTAGTGATAATATTAATAACACCTGCAATGGCATCAGAGCCGTAAATAGCAGATTGCCCGCCAGTTAGTACATCTACGCGCTCAATAATCGCTGGCGGGATCGAGTTTAAATCAACACCATAACCTGTATTTGCAGAAACTCCTGAGACATAACGACGACCATTCACTAATACTAAGGTTCGAGCAGTGCCTAAGTTACGAAGTGAAGTAGTCGAAACACCAACGTTACTACCTGCGCCACCAAGAGAAACATTATCACTTGAACCATTAATCGATGCAGTCACGGAAGGGACTTTATTTAATACATCACCAAGAGATATTGCCGCCACTCCTTCAATGCTGTCTCTTCCTATTTCAGTAATCGGCGATGATGATGAAGCGTTAGCGGAACCGTTAAAAATGTTTGAACCCGTTACAGCAATTCGTTCAACGTTGTCACTTTCTTGCTCCGCGTCATTTGCTATAGCTGCAGAACTAAATAATCCAGCAATACATAATGACAGTGCGCTGCGGCAAAACATCCTTTGATTGGTATTCATAACTTCCCTCTCTGAGTTTTATAGTTTTAATTCAATGTGCAACTGTTTCTGATGTAACTAACCTTTGAATCGATAAATTCTAGTGCAACTAATCTCTAGCTATCCCGACATCATGCAGTCAACCTATCATACCAGTATACACGTAGCAACATTAACAACCTAAAAACAAACAAGGCGATTACCAATGCGCAACATCACAGGATAATGCTACGCTAAAAAAGGGCGCTAAACAAAAAACCAAATATACTTACAAACTAAACATTTTCAATTAGTTATTTGGCTTTGAATATATAAAGCAGATGTTTGAACCATAGGCGAAATGCATAGAAAGCATTTTCATGAACTGAATTGATTAAAAGCAGATTTAAAATAAAAGTAGCGGTTCTAACAGATAAATTAAACCGTGTGAGGTAGCTGATATCGCTAATAAGCGCTTATCCATCAAGACTTGAATCACAAGTCTGATACGCTGATGAAGCAGTTTTGAAGGGCCTATAATAACTTAGGGAAAAGTGAAAAGTGCAGACTAAATAAAGAATACACTTTCTAAAGAAGGTGGCTTTACTATCTGTTGCAAATCAGACTCTCTAGCAGGGAGCTTTCTATCGTGCTTTAGCAAAAGCCATAAATATATCCCTATAGGCCTTTCTTTCAAGCATGAGCTGAAAATAAATGCCCTACTGGTCTTAACTGTGACTATTTAAGCTCTATGGCCTTCACCTTAAAAGCGATCACCGATGACTCTCCCAGTGCAACAGCTCGCATACCGGGATGAATAATCTTCCAATAAGATCTATCCTCCAAGCAAACAGCCCCTGAGAAGTGTTCGATATTGACGCCGCCCTTACAGTTTTTTCCCCAATAATCTTGGTTTTTATCAGAAAAAGTAATGTCTAGCTCTGCGGGCTTGGCGTTGATAACGTGCCATAAATTACAGCCAGCAGCAACCAGTGCAAAGCTCAAGACTATATTACCCACTAATATGCCAAACACTTGTTTAGTAGTGCTCTGGCCGACTTGCTCTGCACGCTCTCTGCCTTCCTGCGACAAGGCCTTAAGCAGCAATATGGGCAAAGTAATGACATAAGTGACGCCAGCAGCGATATAGGCGGAGTGAAACATATCGTCATGCCAGATTAAATCGGAGAAAAAGATAAACGATAACAAGCCTAGACAAGCGGCAGTTATGTAGGCGATGCCTAAGATTTTTACAGCCCGATTAACACATGTTTGCTTCGGGAAATAGTATTCGACAAACTTGTGCTCACTCTCGCTCAACAGTCGCTGTAGATGCGATTCAAGCTCACTAAGGCTCACAAAGCCAAACTCCTTTTGACGCTCCCGCCCTCCCTTAGCATTGGTATAATACAGCGCTAATAAGCCCTCTTCCTTACTCAAAAGATCATAAGTAAAGGTGATCTCACTGCCTTTAACCTGAGCCAGAACTATCAGCATAGGCATAGTAAGTGCCTCTGCTAAATGATCCCCTTTAACTTGCTCGCCATCAGGTGCCGGCTCGTCAAAGATAACCGTGTCTCGTATCTCTTTGAGTCGATGCTTTAATGTGGTGCGGCTAGTCACCGCCCCCATCTGTTGAATCTGACCACTGGCGAACTCCAGTGAAAGCGAACTTATCTTCATGATTAAAATACCTGTTCTAGCAATGCGCCAACCTGAACATTGTCGTCATTCCATTCATGTTGACCCTTCGAATTTCTATAGTGCTGGTCAGCATTCGCTTTTTCTTGGGGGGTTAGGTGCTCTATAGCTTGCTTGACTAGGCTTCGAGATTGGGAAAAATCATTACTTCTAGCATAAAGTCCCCATAGGTAAGCTTGGCTATAATCACCTAGATTAAAATAATACACAGCCAAATTATGTTGAGCAGCGGGGAAAGAATATGCTGCAGATTTTTCAAGCCAAAATAGGGATTTTAATTGGCTTTGAGGTACGTAATAGCCGAAGTGGTATAACAAGCTTAAATAGTATTGAGCAAAAGCATTATCGCTATTTTGACTAAACCAACGATACGCCTGCTGGTAATTGTTAGCAGTAGTCAAATCGTAAAAATAGAGTGTTCCTAGCGATAACTGGCTACCAACATCACCTAACTGCGCAGAAGGCGTAAAAAATGCTCTCGCCTCTGGATAGCGCTTAGTGTTAAACAACATAAAACCGAGCTCGCGCGCCTCTTCCACTGTGACTTTTTCAGGGTATTTTTCAATACCACTCAGGGCGATAGGCGGTGCGCCAAATAGCGCATTAAAGATGAAAATGACGAAGAATATGACTAAGGAAAATCCCAGCCCTTTGAGTTTTTCTTTCACGCTATCTATCCAAGTCTACAAGTAAAAAGCATTCAAAATGATGCATTTATAAAGGAAATAAATCGAGCGAAGTCTGACACATAGCGGCTTATGTCGCAAGGTCACATAATGTAGCCAATTGAAAGTATAGAGTTTATAGCAATTGTAACTGTGATATCTGATTTTAATTGATGAATTAAATACGGATACAAAAAAGCTCAAGCAAATTGCTTGAGCTTTTTTTGTTTTTAATCGCTTGGATTTGGCTACTAACTATTCGTTAGCCCCTCCAATTTAATGGCGCAAAAGCATCATTAAAACAGCAGTTTAAACTTAGAACGGCATCTTAATGCCTGGTGGTAGTTGCATACCGCCAGTCACTTCAGCCATTTTCTCTTTTTGATTCTCTTCAACGCGGCGAGCGGCGTCATTACAAGCTGCAGCGATAAGATCTTCTAGCATCTCTTTGTCGTCTTCAAGCAGGCTTGCATCGATATCGACTTTACGTACGCTGTGAGAGCCTGTCATGGTGACTTTAACTAGGCCAGCACCGGCTTCGCCAGTCACTTCCATACGTGCGATCTCTTCTTGCACTTTAGCCATTTTGTCTTGCATCATCTGGGCTTGCTTCATCAAGTTGCCCATACCGCCTTTTCCAAACATACTCTAATTCTCTTCTATTATGTATCACAACAAATAAAGTGGGCTAATCTTACTAAAAAAACAGTGATTAGCAATGAAAGCTGAAATTCAATTGTAAAATTATGACTCAGTTAACCGCTTAAAGTTCGCAATATTGATCAACTCAATCAGTTTCCCCTTCTGAACCAGCAACTCTGGTTCATAGGTTAACGAGTCAGCCGTCATCTGTGCGCCCATATTTTGCGTAAGCCAACGCACGTTATCATCGGTCATTAAATCATGATGCGCTTGGATTAAAATTTCTTTATGAAAGCGTCTTCTCACCTCAAGCGGGGTTTCTCTATCATTGTCCACCCCTACCGACACACTGATACTACACGGCTCACCTAAGGCATTTGTCATCGCCTCTTCAAGCTGTTTAATCGCGATGTCAGCGCCTAAATGCTTCTGATCTGGCTTAAGCAGTAATGATAACGGCTGTTCAAACTGATGACACACAGAGTTGACTGCTAGCTGCCGCACTCGGCCGCCAACTTCAAGCTCTGACATAAACCGATACCATTTCAAATCGACCACATTGCCCGTTAGCTCACCACTGGGTAATGTTGGTAAGTTTAGCTCAGCATCCTGAACAGGAGATGAATCAAGTGCCGTTTGTATCGCGCTCACCTCTTCTCGCTTAGCGACAACCTCTTGAGTTTGACCTTCATCCGTTGTCTTTATCTCACTGTCAGCTTGGGCTATTGCATTTGGCTCATCAAATCGCGCGCAAGTGTCTTGCTCATGTGGCTCTTCCCATGGCGGCCGGTCAATCACCTCTGATTTGGCCTCTGTGCCAGCTAAATTCTGGCCTTCACTTGATTCTGGGCTCTGCTGCGAGCTGATTTCGCTCTCCTTAACAGCAGGCTGCTTTCTTACTGGAGGCGTAAAAGGTTTACGACCTTCTAAGGACTTTTTTGAGGATTCCTCCTTAGGTTCATCCTCTCCTAGTCCCTCAAGTAATGTCGCTCGGGCTGCTAAGACCGCATCCAAGATATCATCACTTCCCGTAGGATCAGCACTTCCAGCATTTTGCTCTGGTAATGTTGGTGATTGGGCTAACTGCGCTTCACTGGTGTGACTTTCAAACTGATTTGCATTCTGGCTAGTTAGTTCTGTTTGATAACTTGATGAGGCATGCTCAAAACCATAATCGTTATCTTCGCCATCCTCACTGTGACCATAAGCGCCTGCATAATCAGCATATGAGGCGAGATCATCGTCAGCTTGTTCTACATCACCCTGTTCAGAGGCATGTTGAACAGCATCATCAGGTAGCCTAGTTTGTGCAACTTGAGCTTGATGTGAGCCACTTTGCGCCACATTGTCTTGTGCATTTGCCTGACTGTCTGAATGAGTATCTGAATGACTGCTTGATGGAGTCTTTAATTGAGGATCAGGTTGAATGCTTGACTGCTCGCCAGGCAGTACTTGCTCTGTAGCATCTTTAAAGCCCTGCCCTTCAGCCTGGCTCATGATGACTGCCATTTCACTATTTAAGCTATCAAGCTGCTCATCCTGCATGTCAGCAACAGCATGTTTAGCCGTTGACGCTTGTGAGCTCTGGTCAGCGGGTCCTTGATGCTCATTGTTCGTTTGAGCTGTAGATACATCCGCAGCAGGAACACCATCTACTTTAACTGGAGCGACTTCACTGTCGGTAACTCTACCGGCAGCGCTATTTTCAGGCTCTGGCGCATGCTGAGTTACAGCTTGATGAGTCGTATCTGTCGTAACGGCAGGCTTATTGGTAACTTGCACAGATGATGTGTTTACCTCTGGCAATGCAATATCAGACTTAGTCGCTACGGCCCAGCGAGTCACAGGCTTTTCGGGTACGAAAGTGACGGCACGAAGTAACGCCATCTCGAGTCCGGACTTAGGATCTGGCGCATGGGGCAAGTCTTTACGACCCGTTAATAACAACTGGTAATATAGTTGAACTTGTTCTGCGGATAATTGCTGAGCAAACGCACTGATTTGCTCACTATATAAAGACATTTGCGCAGCTGCAGGTGCAAACTGTGTCAATGTAATTTGGTGCAGAAGCTCTAGTAAGCTGCGAAGTACCTCTTCAGGGTCAGCGCCAAATGACAACACTTTGGCCGTCACTTGCATCAAATCCATAATATCGGCTTTAGCCAATGCTTCTAGCAAGGCTAGAACATGCTTTTCGTCGATACTACCGAGCATCGTTTGCACTTGCTCAAGCTTTACTTGGCCTGCGCCAAATGCAATCGCTTGATCCGTCAGGCTTAATGCATCACGCATACTGCCATTAGCCGCTTTAGCGAGCAGAGTTAATGCTGCATCTTCAAAACTAAATTGCTCTTGGGTCAATATATGCTTTAGCTGAGTGGCTATTTCATCTTGAGTCAAACTCTTCAAGTTAAATTGCAAGCAACGAGAAAGCACTGTCACTGGTAAGCGCTGAGGATCCGTTGTCGCTAATAGGAATTTTACATGCTCTGGGGGCTCTTCAAGAGTTTTTAGCAGTGCATTAAAACTGCTACGCGATAACATGTGTACTTCATCAATAAGGTACACTTTATAGCGACCACGACTCGGCCTGTACTGCACGTTATCTAGCAACTCTCGGGTATCATCAACTTTCGTTCTTGATGCCGCATCGACCTCTATCAAGTCTACAAAACGCCCTTCGGCAATTTCAACACAAGCGGAACACTTACCGCAGGGTGTTGCGGTTACGCCTTGCTCACAATTTAAGCCTTTAGCAAAAAGACGTGCAAGACTGGTTTTACCGACACCGCGTGTACCGGAAAACAGATAGGCATGATGTAATCTTTGCTGAGTGAGCGCATTAGTTAAGGCATGCAAAACATGCGACTGACCAACCATTTGCTCGAATGTGGCAGGGCGCCATTTTCTGGCCAACACCTGATATGACATGGAACTCCCCAACGTGTCATGAATACGGTTTCGGGAGCACGCTCCTCGACATCGTTGAACAATAGCATGCAACGCTTTTACATGCTATCTCAAGCGACTGAGGAGCGATTTTGCGGTGATAAATTCACCTTTTAAGATAAAGAATAAACAACGTTGTCTATTCTTTAAAACCATCATTTATCACTGAGATAGAATGGTTTATTCGCCTTCAAACTCACAAAGGCTTACTAGATTAAGATCCATTGCCTTTAGGCGCTCTTCACCACCTAGATCTGGTAATGAAATAACAAAAGCAGCATCATTAACCGAGCCACCTAAGTTGCGGATCAGTTTCACTGTCGCTTCAATTGTACCGCCTGTAGCAAGTAGGTCATCAATAACCAATACTTTATCGTCAGCAGTAATGGCATCTACATGGATCTCTAACACGTCATGACCGTATTCAAGCTCGTAGCTTTCTGAAATCGTTTCTCTTGGTAATTTACCAGGCTTACGTACAGGGACAAAACCAATACCTAATTCTAGAGCCAAAGGTGCGCCAAATAAGAAGCCGCGCGCTTCGGTACCGACAACCTTAGTAAAACCTTGATCTTTATAGTGCTCCACTAAAAGTCCAATGGTGAGTTTATAGGCTTGTGGATCTTCTAATAAGCTAGTCACATCTCTAAACAGGATCCCTTCTTTAGGGTAGTTAGGGATGGTTTTAATGCTGTTCTTTATTAGTGCCAAGCTGTCAGTATTCATTACCATAATTCTTTACTTAATCTACTTTAGTTTGCAGACATCCCCAGTCCCAATTGGAATAAACCGGTATCGATGTCATCGAAGTGTAAAAATCGGCATCAAGCTTAAGCCGCTTTATAGCGAGTTGCAACCTACTAACGCCAGAAGTGTAATCTCAATCTAGGCAATTTTGCCATTCAATTGTCCTGAAGGAGAAATACCTCTGCAAGAGAGCGATAATAGCGCTTAAATTTCAAGATGATGAGCCAACACAGTGCACTATCACCCGTCAATTTCAGGGATGCTTCTCAGGTAAATAATTAACCCGGCTCCAAGGCAAGCCAGCATCACTTTCACCCAAATTAGCGGTACGATAACAATGCTAGTAACAAAACTGAGGCTGCTGACTAGGTATGCCTTTTTCTTTAAGCTTTTACGAATAGCACCTTGAGCCTGCCAATTTTTAAGTGCATCGGCAAACCAAGGGTGACTCATTAGCCACTGATATAGTCTGTCGCTTGAACGCGCAAAACAATAAGCAGCCAACAAAATAAACGGCACTGTTGGCAATAAAGGTAGCAATATACCTAATAGCCCTAAGACTAGACTACAAAGTCCGATAATCAGAAAAAAGCCACGTTTTAACGCCATTAACCTACCCTAAAAAACCAAAAAGCCACTCGACTTGAGTGGCTAGTATACCTGAGCTTGGCTTAAAGGCGGATTAATTTAAGCCCAAGACCATTAACCAAGATAGGGTAGCCGGTAATGTTGGGATCAACAGTACAAGAATAAAAATAATGAAATAAAAAATATTGAATGGGTCTTTAAACGGCTGACTCATGACTTCCTCTACTTATTATTGCTGACGATATTTATTGATCTAGATCAATTTTCAAAATCATTATAGATGTGGATCACACTAATAGAAAGCCTATTTACCAATAAATTGTTTAATAATACCTTTCTGACTCAGATCTGTGAGTAGCTGTAAACACCCAGCCTTTAAGGCATCAGCGTCGATATGAGTGAATGTTTGTACGAGCCAATCCACCAGTTCAGTGTAACCAAGATTAGTATGTTGCGACATATAAGCAAGCACTTGTGCAGTTAACGGATTTAATTGTAAAAAACAGACCTCTTCATCGAGAT
The DNA here is from genome assembly GCF_052977265.1 of Shewanella sp. 0m-8. Classification (NCBI taxonomy): domain Bacteria; kingdom Pseudomonadati; phylum Pseudomonadota; class Gammaproteobacteria; order Alteromonadales; family Shewanellaceae; genus Shewanella; species Shewanella sp. 0m-8. The sequence goes on from NZ_JBRIMB010000012.1 coordinate 96,440, forward strand.
CTCGATAGATACAGAAAAACTGCGGTGCTTTACTTGGAGATTTGGGGCGATAGTCAGGACTAATATTTTGTACATCATATGCATACTGCGCAATTTTAGCCGTAGATGACACACTAAGATTGATGGCTTCTAAATTTTGTTTAGTGAGGTTAATCAGCTTATGCTCGTGATTATCTTGAGCGACTGCGACCACTAATTCTAACCACTCGTAATGGGCCAACTCCAACATAAACGGCGGATCGATTTTTGTCGTTTTGTATTCCGTTTGCAGGAATAACAAAAACTCTTGAGCTATCTCAATAAAAATGGGGCTATGACAGTCGTGAGTAACAAAAAAGTTTTGCACTATAGCTAACCAATCTTCTTCTTTATAAAGGCTTTTTAGTACTGGAAATGCATTTGACACAAAGCCATCAACATTATTAAAAAATAACTCTCGATATATTTTCATTCGACGAACTTCAATACCGTTAGGAAGCGGCTGAGACGGATCTTTAATGTAATCCATGAAGTTTTTCTGTACGTCGAGAAAGCTCATTAAGCGCTCCTTTTTAAGCTGGCAATATGCCGATTTTGATAATCATGAATTTGATTAATCTCGAGTAACAGCTCATTGGTTTGTGGAATATTAAAATCTCGTTCGAGTAGGGTTGGGTAAACTCCATGACACTCATGGCAGGCATCAAGTAACTTCCACACCGGATCGACAATATCCGCGCCATGAGTGTCTACAATAAGATCTTCAGCCTCTTCATAGTGCCCTGCAATATGTAGATAGGCTATTCGTTCGGTAGGCATGGCTTTTAAAAATTCAACAGCGTCATAACGATGGTTGATAGAGTTAACGTAAATATTATTGACGTCGAGTAGCATTTTACAATCAGCCTCTTGCATAACAGCTAAGACAAATTCAGCCTCAGACATTTCAGCGCCAGGAGCAGCATAAAAAGAAACATTTTCCAATATTAAAGGTCTTTCAATAATGTCCTCTACTTGCTTAACCCTTTTAGCCACATGCATAACGGCTTCAGACGTAAATGGGATAGGCATTAAGTCATACATATGGCCGCTGCCGGAGCAATAGCTTAAGTGTTCTGAGTAGGTCTTGATTTGATGTAAATCTAAAAAGTCTTTGACGTTTTTAACAAACTGCAGATCTAATGGCGCCGGACTGCCGATAGAAAGTGATAAACCGTGGCAGTAAAACTCATGTCTTTCGGTAAGCTCTCTAAATTGACGGCCAAACTTGCCCCCTAGAGTCATCCAGTTTTCTGGTGCGACCTCAAAAAAATTGATTTCACTTGGCACTCCTTGACAAAACTCGTCCAACATTTCTCGTCTAAGACCTAAGCCAACTTGCCCCTTATTCACCTCATTGCTATTTGTCATACTGCGCGCCTACTATAGGTTTTCATTAACAAATAGGGCCAGCAACTGCTGACCCGGAATTATTTATATCTATGGTGTTTATGCCGATTGCAGATTACTTATCCCCGCCGCACTTGCCTTCTTTGGCTTTTTTGTCAGCGCCGCACTTACCTTCTTTGGCTTTCATTTTGTCGCCGCCACATTTACCTTCACCGCACTTGCCTTCTTTGGCTTTCATTTTGTCAGCGCCACACTTACCTTCACCACACTTGCCTTCTTTGGCTTTCATTTTGTCAGCGCCACACTTGCCTTCTTTGGCTTTCATTTTGTCGCCGCCACACTTACCTTCACCGCATTTGCCCTCTTTGGCATTTTTCTTCTCGGCGCCACATTTACCTTCACCGCACTTACCTTCGCCTTCTAGCAGTTGGTAACCAGCTTGCATTTCACTATAACCAAATGGACTTGCTTGTACACTAGCAGTTAGTGCACTTCCCATTACAACAGCACCTACAGCGACAGTGATTGCAGTTTTATTTACTAATTTCATAATTTAATCCTTTTACTTACTCAATTTTGTATTGGTTACCAACAAAGCATTTTGCTGGCTTGCTTAACTAGACCTGCCAACCAACAATATAATTTCATTTTTACTACAACTATCACATTTATGACCCATAAAAGCTGATAGTGCAAATAATTAGCATGATGAAATCAATTGATATTGCGATGCTTAACGCTTTTTTATCAGTAATTTCACTTAAAATATTTAACAAATAAAGCTCACGACCACGACAACAAGCCGTTAACATTATGTGCGACACGGAATAATCGTGCTTTTATCTCCGATAAAAATAGCCTGTCTATTTGGATGACTGTTGGGTATGAGGTAGAATGCAGCGCCTCGAAATATCGATATGTTGGACAAGTCAGTGCGAATAATTTTGGCGCCTATGGAAGGCGTTGTTGACGATTTAATGCGAGAGATCCTCTCAGCAATCAACCCTTATGATCTTATGGTCACAGAATTTGTCCGCGTCGTGGACCAACTTTTACCGGAAAAGGTCTTTTATCGTCTCTGCCCTGAATTACATTCAGGCGGGCAAACACTCTCTGGGACGCCCGTTCGTGTTCAATTACTTGGACAAGAACCAGGTTGGATGGCGGAAAATGCCATCAGAGCCGTAGAGCTTGGTTCAAGAGGGGTTGATGTGAACTTTGGCTGCCCAGCTAAAATGGTCAACCGCAGCAATGGCGGTGCGGTCATGTTGCAATACCCTGAACAGCTTTATAACGTCGTTAAAGCCATGCGTGATGCGGTGCCCAATGAGCAACCTGTTACAGCTAAAATACGCCTCGGTTTTAACGATAAGTCACTGTATATGGAAAATGCTTTAGCCATTTATGAAGCTGGGGCGAGTGAACTTGCAGTGCATGCTCGGAGTAAAGTTGATGGTTATAAGCCACCAGCTTACTGGGAATATATTGCAGATATAAATGCTAAGTTACCGATCCCAGTTATTGCAAACGGTGAGATCTGGAACCAGCAAGATGCACAGCGGTGCATGGACGTCACTGGTTGCGACAGCATCATGGTTGGACGCGGCGCAATATCGCTACCTAATTTGGCCGCGAGTATAAAAGGCGATAAACCTTATACTTGGCAGCAATCACTCGATCTTATGCTTGAATACACTGACCGTGAATTAGAAGGCAGAAAAAGCACCTATTATCCTGCTCGGATCAAGCAATGGTTTGGCTATTTAAATCGTCAATATAGTGAAGCTGACGAACTATTTCGAGAGCTTAGAGTCTTTAAAAATGCAGAAGAAATCATTCAAGTGCTGAAGCTCGCTCGCGCCAAACTACCTGACTAGATCAATGTTAAGTGCTATTTACGCCACAAAAATAGCAAAATATAGCGCGGAATTGATCTCTATCATGACGAAATATGACTGCATGTTTAGACTAACTAGCCTTAAAGTCAATAATTGTAGGCAACCTAAGTGAGTACAAACCAAGTCAAACAAACCTTATCCGATATAGAATCGGAACTAAGAGTCAAGATTGGTGCACTCCCCGAGATGCAAGCCACGCTAATGGACCAGCATAATTATTCTCTTTGTGAACTCATTCAAATAATGACAGAGGTTCACTTATGCGATCATCCATTATTTTTTAAGTTGATGCGCCTAGATGCCGCTCGTTGTCAGCTTGAAATAGGCTTGTACGGTGTGTGTAGCGATTGTGAAAGTCAAATCGAAGCTGAGCAATTAGCCAGAGATCCTTTAGAGCAGCGCTGTATCGATTGCAGCGGCCACTTTAGCCGCCAACATAGGCAAGAACTCAGACTTAACCACTAACATAGCGGGATAAGTCACTGGCTAGTATTACCAAAAGCCAGCCATAAAAAAACCTCCTAATTAAGGAGGTTTTTTGTTATCTCGAAGGTAATAGCGAACACTTAGAATGTCATGACGCTATACATCAAAACCTATGATGTCATAGAAGCCATAGGGATAACTCACCCCATTGTGTATTTTGGCTCCTTCAAGTAGCAAGCCATAAAAAAATCCAGTACAAACAAAGTCTGCACTGGATTTTTAAGCTTTAAACCATTATTTTAAACACTCACTTTCTGCTTAAATTAAACAATATTAAATCCGCTCTATTAACTTATAGATCTTGATTTTACAACTTAAAAGCTAACATCATATTGAAGGTAAGCAAAACGACCGATGTTGTCGTATGTACCTTGGTCATAGAAAGGCCAGCTGTATGGGTCGCTAAATGATGGCTGACGATCAAGTAGATTACGGATCCCCACAGTTACCTTGTTGTGCTCATTAATATAATAAACACTTGTTAGGTCAAACTGCACATAACTAGCCACATGTTGCGGATCACCTGCATCAACTAAATCACCATTTGCATCTAGCTCTGAGCCTGTATCGTACCATCCAACTAACTGACAAGAATTATTCGCAGTATTACGCTTCTCATATTGATCATAACCTTGTAACCAACGCGCATTCAAAGTAGTTTCAAGATTACCAACTTCATAAGACACATTACCGTTTAAACGCCACTTCTCCATAGCATCATCTTCGGCCCAATCACACAGAGGCTGTACAGCTGAAGATTGTGTTTTATATGACAGATACTGCTCCGCACGTAAAACGGCACTGATACCGCCAAATGAAAAGTCTCCTGAATATTGTAAATCATAAGTTAAACCTGCGGCACTTTGTTCAGTTAAGTTTTGCAAGTTTGTCTGAACATAACCTGTACGGGCTGAATCATCTAAACGACCTTGAGAGTTACGTACAACTAAGTCGGTTAATTCACCCTGTGCCTCTGCATCCAAAATTTCCTGGATACTCAAGCTACCTATGATGTTATCTACAGTCAGTGACCAATAGTCAATAGAGAAAGACAAGTCGTCTGTAAGCTGATAAACAGCACCAATATTATAAGAAGTTGAAGTTTCAGACTCTAAGTCTACGTTACCACCTGATTTAGAGTTTAGCTCTAAGCGCTTACAATCAACACTGTCAGGATTATTGCCAGCTTCATTACACAATTTAGTGTCTACAGCAAATTGCACACCAGATGATTCATTTAAATACAAACTATCTAGGCTTGGTGCTTTGAAGCCTGTACCGTAACTAGCACGCAGTAACAAATCATCAATTGGTGTATAAGCAACTTTTGCTGAATAGGTAGTTTTAGCATCATCATTAACTTCCCAGTCAGCTTTATCATAACGAACAGCTAGATTCACTTCCATATTATCTAAAATAGGTAATGATACTTCAGCAAAGCCTGCATAATTGGTCGAGTTGCCGCCACCATTAGAACCCGCGCCACCAATTACTTGACCTGCTACCGAAGCAGGATCTGAGCGATCTGAATACTCCTCTTTACGATAATCTAAACCAGTTGCAAGTCCAATGTCTCCACCCCATAATTCAAATGGTGTCATTCCAGATAAAACCAGTGATGAGAAAGTCATCTTGAATTCACCAGTACGGTGAATTGATGCTTGCAAATCTTGACAAACTTCAGCTAGCTCATCTGAGGAGCAATCATTAATTATAAATGGATTAAGAGTACCATTAGAAAATGCCTCTTCAACCCCCTCGATTAATAACTGACCTGCTGCGCCAACCTGACGGTTAGTCAAGCGCGAGAAACCTAGGTCATAATCTAAGAACCAGTTATCGTCAATATCGTAATTTAACCCAACCACAGACTCAAAAGTTTCATTGGTATTATCTTTTTCGCGATTTGGAAAATCCAAATAGCGACGACCAACATATACACTTGCTTCCCCAGCTGCAATTTCATCAATCACTTGCTGGCCAGTAGCCTGATCATCTTTATATCTGTCATTCATTAAGAAATCATTCAGATATGGGCTATTTGTTACCTCTACGGCACCAGGTGATGGAGCATTTGAAGTGCGCGTATAAGCGCGTGAGTAACGAAATTGGCCGTCAAACTTCAATGCATCCGTAAACTCGTGGTTAATTGAAGTAAAAATAGACTGGCGGTCTGAATCAGGCTGGATTTGATACAAAGGTGCAAAATCATAAGCACAACGCCCATTACTTAGCACATCATCAGCAGGACAGTCAGACCAAGGTGCGCTTCCTTGAGAAGCAGAAACAGTTCCTTCATTACCATAAATAGCAGTAAACCCTGGAATGCCCCAAGTTGACTGGCCATTGCCACCTACTTTACCAGGAATGTTAGCCGTACTACCAAATTCACGATCTGTAGCTTGGATAGCTTTACGCTCGAAATATTCAGCAGCAAATAAAATATTACTTTTTTCATTAGAGGCTCCCGCCACTATCGAAAAGTTTGCTTCATCAGCATCCATGTGCTCAATTGCAGCACCATAACGAGCTGAAAAATCTAAGCCTTCAAAATCTGTTTTTGTAATAATGTTAATTACGCCCGCCACCGCATCAGAGCCGTAGATAGCTGAAGCACCATCTGGTAAAACCTCAATGCGTGATACCGCTGCAATAGGTAACTGGTTTACGTCAGTAAAGATGCCACCAGCAGCATTTTTAGGCAAACGTCGACCATTTAGCAAAATCAAAGTGTAATCAGGGGAGAATCCACGTAAACCAACCGATGAAGCACCAGCTGCTTGACTTAAGGTAGAGGACTCATTAAATCCGCCTGAAGCCGCGGTCGTACGCAAAAACTCGGCAACAGTAGAAAAACCTGTTTTATCGATATCTTCTGCACTAAAAATAGTTACTGGTGAAGCTGTTTCCATATCTGTTCGTTGGATACGCGAACCGGTTACTTCGATTCGTTCTACTTTATCATCTGTTGTCGCTTCTTCTGCAAATGCAAATCCAGATAAGGCTACACTTGTCGCTGCTGCTGCAATAAAGCTACGACGTATTGCTTTTGCGGTTAAGGTTACTGAGTTCATATTTATCCCCTCAAATCCCAGAATGTTAAAAACTGAAACTGATATATTTATTATTCTTTAAAAGGAAGTTAATTACTTCGCAGTAAATACTGTTAAAATTTAACCTTTAAGTCAATAGTCATTACATAAAAATAACGCGAATGATATCAATTGATACAAGCATACTTAAATATACAAATAGAAAGCAATTAAAAACAAGCAAAAACAGTGCTTTAGAATAATTTTGATGCGTACTAGTTTTGATAAGAACATGTATCAACCACCATTTCAAATGTTAACGAGTTATTAACGGTAAACATTATGCAACCGCTCAAAAATAAATCAAAACTGAAGACAAAAACAACATAATAAGGCTTAAAACACTAAAACTCGGACTTTGACCGCTGTTATTTAAAGCAATAGCAAAACAAAAATATTCACACCAAAAAATCACATATAATTAACAATTAATTCATCATGTATCTAAAGTTTAATTTAAATCAGTGTTATTTAAATGTGTTATTTAACAAAAAACAAACTAAACCTACCCGACTTGCGAATTTATTGGTTAATAAACACACTTTATTAATTAGACGATTATTTACCGAGACCTAAAGTATGTCGTTTATACTTAGGGAGTCAGGAAACGCGTCGCATCGATGAATGACTAAAAGCGATGAAGTAACAAGTAAGAAGTTAAACAAGATGGTTAACAAAAGAAAGGGATAAACTACTACAGCGAATGGGTATTATATTAAGCCCTACTTAGTTTTAGTAGGCAAAAAAAAGGAGCCTTAAGGCTCCTTTATGTACGCGTTCGAATTAACGAGTGCGTGGGCATAACTCTTCAGTGCTGAAGAAGTAAGCAACTTCACGCTCAGCAGATGCAACTGAGTCAGAACCATGAGCAGCGTTCTCATCGATGCTTTCTGCGAAATCAGCACGAATAGTGCCTTCAGCCGCTTCAGCTGGATTTGTAGCACCTAAGATTTCACGGTGTGCTAGAACAGCGTTCTCGCCTTCAAGAGTTTGGACCATGATAGGACCAGAAGTCATGAATGCAACTAGTGCACCAAAGAAAGGACGCTCACTGTGCTCAGCGTAGAAACCTTCAGCTTGCTCTTTGCTTAGGTGTACCATTTTAGAAGCGATGATTTTCAGGCCAGCCGTTTCAAAACGGTTGTAGATAGCGCCAATGTGATTTTTTGCAACAGCATCAGGCTTAATGATAGAAAAAGTACGTTCGATAGCCATGAAAAGCTTCCTTCTTATGTATAGGGGGTTTTAATTTTCGCGCGGATTATACGAAATTATAGGCCTATTGCCTACCCTTAAGCAGCTATCTTGTTGAGATAAGTCTTGTATCGAAATTAAGAACAAGCGACTGCGTCACACTTTTGCGCGTGCTTAACCTAATAACTTGAATAAATTAGCATCTTTAAAGCGACTGGCTAACGTCTTTAACCAGTCGCACTAGGGACGGTTACTTACGCCTTTTAACCCAAATGAAGCCAGCCGCAATCACGGCTAATAATCCCAATGCAGGTGCTAAATCCATAAAATGATGGAAAAGGCCTACCCCGCCATGACCTTCATGAGCAAAAACTGTCATTGGTGATAAAATTATTGCTGTTAATAATAGTAACTTACGCATGCTAACATCCCTTTTTATAATTTGTTTAATTTCGTGACTTGCGCCAACTCAATTACGAGCACTGTTCTAAATTAAAGCAAATTATGAGAATACATTTGATACGGATCAAAGCTAAGTACCTTTGTAGCCACCAACCCAAGCAGATACGACTTAGATCACACTTTCTACAATTCTTGAGACAATTCGTCTCATTTTTCTGCTATCCAATTGGCCTGAATAGCTTCAAGCACACGCTCGTTACAATGGTTAGGATCATCATCAAAACAGTCTAAAGCTAACACCCATTCATTGAGATCCGTGAAGCGGACCGTCTCAGGATCAACATCGGGATACTTATCAATCAAATACAGTGCAATCTCTAAAGAATCTATCCATTTAAGCTTCATTGTCGCTCTCCTTTCAACAGTCATATCATCAGTATAATACCTATCCTTATAAAGATGTGTTCGCTCATCGATATTTTGGACTGCTGTGTAAGGTCATGCATTGCTCCTCGGCTTTTGCACCCTCGGTAACGGCTAACGCGTTACTTAGCTTCCTAAATCGATATAAGCGGGCATAAATGCCATTCGCAGCACCTGAGCACCATAAATAGAGAACACGCCTTAATCTATGTAGAGAACATAAAGCACAATGCTGCGCGCAATGAGTGAAAGCATAGTTGAGCTAGGTTTTAAGCTTGTTAACCCTGCATATGAAGCACTAAAACTCAGAAACAAAAAAGCCAGTAGCTCGCTACTGGCTTTTAATAAATACATATTTTTAATATCGATTGTTAGCGGGACTAACCTTCGCTAACCATATTAATCGTGTATTTAGGAATATCGACGACGATATCTGAAGCAGGCACTTTTGCTTGGCAAGAAAGACGGCTTTCAGGCTCTAAGCCCCATGCTTTATCAAGCATGTCATCTTCAAGCTCATCACTTTCTTCAAGTTCGTCAAAGCCTTCACGGATCACTACGTGGCAAGTCGTGCAAGCGCACGATTTCTCACATGCGTGTTCGATATGAATACCGTTGCGCAGTGCAACATCTAAAACGGTTTCGCCTTCGTTTGCTTCAACTACAGCTCCGTCTGGGCATAACTCTTGATGGGGTAAAAATACAATTTGTGGCATAACCTTACCTATATATTGTCAACCGACTGCCCTTTTAGAGCGAGTCGTATTGAATTATCCATACGCTTAGCAGCAAAGTCCTGCGTCGCTGTATCTAGTGTTTCGATAGCGGCTTCTATCGCGTCAGCATCGCCTTCGCTAGCTACCTGAGCCAACAAGGCCATATTGGCTTGAATCACTTCACGTTCATCTGTAGTCAATAAGTCGCTGTCTTTATTTAGAGCTGAACTCAATGACTCAAGAACGCGAGCCGCTTCTACTTGTTTTTCAGCCAGCATGCGACGTGTAATGTCATCTTTGGCGTTTGCCATTGAGTCTTTTAGCATGCTGCCAATTTCTTGATCACTTAGGCCAAATGATGGCTTAACTTGTATCGTGGTTTTTACACCCGTTGATTTTTCCATAGCCGTCACGCTAAGTAAGCCGTCCGCATCAACTTGAAAGGTCACCCGAATATGCGCAGCACCTGCAGCAAGAGGTGGAATACCTTTAAGGGTAAATCTAGCAAGTGAACGGCAATCTGCCACTAACTCTCGCTCCCCTTGTACCACGTGGAATGCCATCGCCGTTTGACCGTCTTTAAACGTTGTAAACTCTTGTGCTCGAGCGACCGGAATAGTGGTATTACGTGAAACCACCTTTTCCACTAATCCGCCCATGGTTTCGATACCCAGTGATAACGGAATAACATCGAGCAGTAATAGGTCTGATTCAGGCTTATTACCGACCAAAATATCAGCTTGAATAGCTGCGCCAATCGCAACGACGCGGTCGGGATCAATAGAGGTTAACGGCGTTTTCCCCATAAAGCTTGCAACTTCTTTGCGCACCAAAGGTACGCGAGTAGAGCCACCAACCATCACAGTTTCCAGCACTTCATCGCTGCTGACGCCAGCATCACGTAGTGCACGGCGACAGCTGCTGACGGTTTTCTTAACTAATTGACTAATCAAGCTGTCAAACTGCTCACGAGTAACAGTCAAAGAAAGCCCTTGTCCCTGATCATCAGTCACTGTTGCCTGGGTTGTATCAGACTCTGTTAGCGCCTCTTTAACGCGGCGTGCTTCGATCTGCAGTTTACGGTTTAAGCTTGCGCTAATATCAGATAACTGCCACTGCGCGATAAAGTAAGCCTGCAAAAGATGATCAAAATCATCACCACCCAATGCTGAGTCACCACCCGTTGCCAACACCTCAAATACGCCTTTGTTTAAACGTAAAATTGAGATATCAAATGTACCACCACCGAGATCATAAACCGCAATCACCCCCTCTTGACCACTGTCTAAGCCGTAAGCAATTGCTGCCGCGGTAGGCTCATTCAACAGACGTAATACTTTAACGCCTGTGAGCGATGCAGCATCTTTAGTACCTTGGCGCTGCGCATCATCAAAATATGCAGGAACAGTGATCACCACGCCTTCTAGGGTACCACCAAGTGTCGACTCTGCACGCGCAACCAGCGGCTTTAAAATCTCTGCAGAGACTTGGACAGGATTAACTTTACCTTGAGGGGTCACAAAAATCGGTAAGCCGTTATCGCTTGCTTCAAAAGAATAAGCAAATGATTGCTCGCCCGATTGAATATCGTCGAGACTACGTCCCATAAAACGTTTTACTGACACTATGGTATTTTGCGGATCTTGAGCTGAAAAAGCTTCAGCTTCGCGCCCTACCATCACAGCCTCTTGGGTATAACGGACGACAGAAGGCAATGAATGCTGTGAATCTTCGTCTGGTAACGTATTCGCCACGCCGCTACGTACCGCAGCAACAAGTGAGTTAGTGGTGCCTAAATCTATTCCAACAGCGAGACGATGTTGGTGGGGAGCAGCGCTCTGTCCAGGCTCTGCTATCTGCAAAAGTGCCATATATATCCAACTTAAAAAAATGTTGGCTCAACAACTTGAGCCAACAATATTATAAAATTAACCCAGCTGACTAATCTAAGAACGCGTCTTCAATTCTGGTCAACTCGTCTTGTAATTTTGCCATAAACTTGAGTTTACGAATTTGATCTGCTGCCTGCAAATGGTCAGCTTCAAGATCACTCACCAGCATCACTTTTAGGTCTGCTGTGATCTGTTTCGCGTATTGCTCAAAAGAGTCGTAAAGCGCGGCGATCTCGTCATCTGGATTATTACTATGGCTAATGTCTTCAAGTGATTCTCGCCACTCCATCTGTTGCATTAAAAATTGGGTATCTTTTAATGTTGTAGACTCGTGACTTAACTCTAGCCCTTTCAATGCAAGCAAGTGCTCAGCTCTTTGAATGGGGTTCTTGAGTGTTTGAAAAGCATCATTGATTTGCGCTGTGCGCTGCACAGAAAGACGTTTATCTTGCTCACTTGCGTTAGCAAATTTGTCGGGATGAACCGCCCTTTGCAGATCGCGATAGCGTTCTGCAAGTAAGGCGGTGTCGACATCATAGGAAGGAAGTAAACTAAACAGCTCGAAATAATTCATAGTTTAACTTTTAATAGCTTATACGGTAAAACTCTCACCGCAGCCACATTCACCTTTCGCATTAGGGTTATTAAATTGGAAACCTTCGTTTAGACCTTCTTTAACAAAGTCCAACTCAATCCCTTGAAGATAGATAAAGCTTTTGGCATCGATGATGATTTTCACACCATCGATATCATAGAGCTCATCGTCGTCATTCAGGTCATCAACAAACTCCAGTACGTATGCCATACCAGAGCAGCCTGATGTCTTAAGCCCTAGACGTAAGCCTAAACCTTTGCCACGGCTGGTTAAAAAACTTCTAACACGTTCAGCCGCAGCGGGAGTGATACTAATTGCCATCTTAACTCCAGGTATTACTTAGATTGCTTTGTTTTGTACTCATCTAGAGCGGCTTTAATCGCATCTTCAGCCAAGATAGAACAATGGATTTTGACTGGTGGTAAAGCAAGCTCTTCTGCAATATCAGTATTCTTAATCGCTAACGCTTCATCAACGGTTTTGCCTTTTACCCACTCTGTTACTAGTGAGCTAGAAGCTATCGCGCTGCCGCAACCGTAAGTTTTGAACTTAGCGTCTTCGATAATACCGTTGTCGTCGATGCGCAGTTGCAGCTTCATTACGTCACCACAAGCTGGTGCACCGACCATTCCGGTCACAACTGAAGGGTCGTTTTTATCAAATGAGCCAACGTTACGCGGGTTTTCATAATGATCGATTACTTTTTCGCTATAAGCCATGATACTACTCCAATTTATCTATTCGTGAATTAAGTTAAGGTTAGTGATGTGCCCACTGGACTGAGTCCAGATCGATACCGTCTTTGAACATTTCCCAAAGCGGCGACATTTCCCTTAAATTACCAATAGATTCTTTAATCGTTTCTATTGCATGGTCGATTTCTTCATCAGTTGTAAAACGCCCGATTGAGAATCGAATTGAGCTATGAGCCATTTCATCATTAAGTCCTAGAGCACGTAGAACATAGCTTGGCTCTAAGCTTGCAGAAGTACAGGCTGATCCAGACGATACAGCTAAATCTTTTAGCGCCATCATCAATGATTCACCTTCAACGAAGTTGAAACTCACATTTAGGCTACCGCAATATCTGTTTTCCATATCACCATTGATATAGGTTTCTTCAATATGATTGATACCATTCCATAGTTTGTCACGTAAGCGACGAATACGCTGGTTATCCACATCCATATCGGCTTTAGCAACGGCTGCTGCTTCACCCATACCCACAATTTGATGAGTCGCAAGTGTACCACTACGCATACCACGCTCATGTCCACCACCATGCATAGCCGCTTCTAGACGGATACGAGGTTTACGGCTGACATAAAGTGCGCCAATACCTTTAGGGCCATACATTTTGTGACCAGAAATAGACATCAAATCGACTTTAGTCGTTTGCACGTCGATAGGTAATTTACCCGCGCTTTGCGCTGCATCAACGTGGAATATAATTTTACGTGAACGGCAAAGCTCACCAATTGCATCGATATCTTGAATCACACCGATTTCGTTATTCACTTGCATGATACTCACTAAAATAGTGTCTTCACGCATAGCGGCTTCAATCATAGCAACTGGAATTAGACCACTTGGCTCAGGTTGAAGGTAAGTCACTTCGTAACCTTCACGCTCAAGTTGGCGGCAAGTATCTAACACGGCTTTGTGTTCAGTCTTGCTGGTGATGATGTGTTTACCCTTCTTATGATAGAAGTGAGCAACACCTTTAATTGCTAGGTTGTCAGACTCAGTCGCACCTGAAGTAAACACGATTTCACGTGGATCAGCGTTAATCAAATCAGCGACTTGGTTACGAGCAATATCAACAGCCTCTTCAGCTTGCCAACCGTAACGGTGAGAACGAGACGCTGGATTACCGAAAATGCCGTCCATTGTCAGGCACTGCATCATTTTCTCTGCAACGCGAGGGTCAACTGGCGTCGTCGCAGCATAATCTAAATAAATAGGTAGCTTCATCACACACTCCGTACTTTGTAGCCTCGAGTAGAGACCACTTACAACGTACAAAAAATAATTTTTATATTCATAACAAAGACGGCTAAATGCTTAGTCTTTGCTCCTGCTGCAATTTATCTTGTTTAACGGAGATAAACTGCACATCTCTTTTATGCATCAATCCTGCTAACGATATGCCATTTAAGAAATCAGAGATCTGATTGCTTAAATCTCCCCAAAGCGAATGGGTTAAACATCGGGTTCCACTCTGGCAATTACCTTGACCTTGGCAGCGCGTTGCATCGACGGACTCATCAACCGCACGTACAACCATTCCAACGGAAATGTCGCAAGCATCTGTACCTAGGCGATATCCACCACCAGGTCCACGGACACTAGAAACCAAACCATTTTTTCTGAGTTTTGCAAAGAGTTGTTCGAGGTAAGATAGAGAGATCCCTTGACGCTCGGAAATATCGGCCAATGGCACAGGACCATTAGTTGAATGCATGGCAACGTCTAACATTGCAGTTACTGCGTACCGACCTTTCGATGTAAGTTTCATGCTACTACGTCTCCCAAAAAAGCATAGACTAATTTCAACATACCTGACTGTTTTAGTCAAGTATAAAGCCTAGTAATTTGGTCAAGTATTAATAGGATCATGACAGGAACTAAATACCCCGTCATTTTGCTGGGGTATTTAACCTGTTTATTAGGCAAGATTCAATGACATTTAAGATTTTAAACGCACATTATTCTAGATAATGGGATCAAACTCATCTAAAGACTTCTGACGCTTCTGCGCTGCCGCAATTTCTGCATCATTAAAATCTTCCACATCAAGCTCTGGTAATTTTTCAGTACAGACGCTTCCGCCCAAAGTTTGTACAGCCTGGCAGACTTCTTGAACTTTAGAGTCCATCAAATGCATATGATCTAACATTTGACCAATAGCATTAGCAACCGGATCAGGATTATCTGGCGATACCGCGTAGGCATCGAAACCATACTTTTTAGCCATTTCAGTGCGGCGCTGGGATGTCTCTTTAGACTGAGCGGATGGCGACGCAACGACGCGGCCAGGAATTCCCACCACTGTGGTATCAGCAGGAACATCTTTAACCACTACAGAATTGGAACCAACGCGTGCGCCGTCATTCATAGTGATAGGTCCTAAGACCTTAGCCCCCGCACCGATCACCACATTATTACCTAAAGTTGGGTGGCGCTTACCTGATTGCCAAGTTGTACCACCTAACGTTACCCCATGGTATAGCGTACAGTCGTTGCCAATATTAGCCGTTTCACCAATCACAACTCCCATACCATGATCAATAAAGAAGCGATCACCAATGGTCGCTCCAGGGTGTATTTCTACACCCGTTAACCATCGAGAGAAAGTGGATAAACATCGCGCCGAAAGTCGCCAATTTCTGACCCAGAGTTTATGGCTCACCCTGTGGATCCAAATTGCCTGCATTCCCGGGTAATTGAATAAAATTTCAATCGTCCCGTTTGCTGCAGGATCTCTATGGTAAATAGAGGCTATGTCGTCTTTCAATCTTGCGATAACACCCATTTAGCTACTTCCTTTGCTTAACGCTGTTTACTTATCTTTGGTCTCATTTTTGGCAACGACTTTATCAATCGAGGTCAATATCCCGCGCAAGATGTTCATCTCTTGACGCTCAATACGCGTACGGCTAAATAAACGACGTAACTTCATCATTACATGGCCAGGATGGTTTTTAACAATAAAGTTAGTGGCTAGTAATGTATTTTCTAAGTGCTCATAGAAGTTTTCACGCTCTTTTGATGATGGAAAATCAACTAGAGTGTCCTCACTATCAACAGTTTGAACAGGCTCTGCGCTACTTTGCACTTGCGCAAGATGGGCTACCCGTGCCTCATAACAGATAATCTGCACTGCTTGTGCCAGATTCAATGAGGTGTATTCTGGGTTAGCAGGAATAGCAACATGATAATCACAGCGCTGTAGCTCTTCATTCGTTAGGCCGTTATTTTCACGTCCAAATACGATAGCTACAGGGCCGGTTAATGCTGAGCCGACTAATTTCTCACCCGCTTCACGTGGCTCAAGCATCGGCCAGTCTAAGGTACGGCTACGAGCACTTGTTGCAATCACTAAGCTACAATCTGCAATGGCTTCTTCTACTGAGCCTACGGTAATCGCATGCTTTAGAATATCCGATGCACCAGCCGCTAACGCGATCGAATGACCATCTGGCTCAACCTTTGGCTCAGCAAGATATAAAGTGGATAACCCCATGGTTTTCATAGCACGGGCTGTAGAACCTATATTCCCTGGGTGGGAAGTACCGACAAGAACGACGCGAATATTGCTGAGCATGAAACTACTTATTTTTCTGAGAGAACACGTGAAAGAATGTTACCACAAGCGACTCATTTTGCTTATACAAAAATCAGCATTTGATATAACCGTCAAATCGGGTATAATCCGCCTCCGATAATTTATATCCGTTCTTTTACATCCAGGGGATTTGCAATGCTTCCAATGCATACCATTGCTGTGCGCGCTGCTCGCGCTGCCGGCCAAACTATTGTCCGCGCCTATGCGGAACTAGACCGTATAGAAGTCACCTCGAAAGGTGTTAACGACTACGTAACTAACGTAGACAAGGAAGCTGAAGCTGCAATCACGTATCAGATCCGCAAAGCTTACCCAGACCACACTATTATTGGTGAAGAGACTGGTGAGAACAAAGGAACTAATAAAGATTACGTATGGATTGTTGACCCTCTGGATGGCACTAATAACTTCGTAAGAGGTATTCCTCACTTTGCTGTATCTATCGCGATGCAGTTTAAAGGTAAAACCGAAGTCGCTGTTGTTTACGATCCTATTCGTGACGAGTTGTTCTCTGCTGTTCGTGGTAAATTCGCTAAACTTAACGATTTCCGCATCCGTGTTAAGAACAATGAATTAAGCGAAACTATTATTGGTACTGGTTTCCCATTCAAAGCTAAGCAACACACTGAAACTTACATGAAGCTGTTTGCAGCTGTATTTGCTCAGTCTGCTGACCTACGTCGTGGCGGTTCTGCAGCACTTGATCTTGCATACCTTGCTGCTGGCCGTTTAGATGGTTTCTTTGAAATTGGTCTTAAGCCATGGGATATCGCTGCTGGCGATCTAATCGTACGTGAAGCTGGCGGTACTGTTACTGACTTTACTGGTAACCACAACTACCTAGTGTCAGGTAACATTGTTGCTGGTACTCCAAAGACGACCACTGCACTTGTTAAGACATTCCGCCCACTATTGAGCGAAGCACTTAAGCGTTAATTCATCTTAAGTTGGTAATAAAAACCGTCTTTTTTAAGGCGGTTTTTTTATGCCCATTTTTCGCCGCGAATTAAAGCGTCTGCAGGCTATTTCCCAAACACTATAACAACAACGACATGTGTACCCATTTTGCTGCTATGTTTACTAAATAGCTTCGTTAATATAGCAGTTGTTATGAAGTTGACAGCAGCCTGTGACTGAGTGGGAAGAACCAATAAGTTTTTCAAACGCAATTGTGAATGACGTCACATTGATAATGTCACATTTCTTTGATTTGCTGATACCCTTTATCAAACGACTGCATTAGGGAGCATCATGGATAAAATGTATCGAAAATATGGCATTACAAGCATCAAAGCCATTGAACATCTCGTATTAATCATTATCGCAATCGCCACCGTTGTGGCAATTGGCCAAGAAATTAAACACATCTTTGAGGTTGGTGCCGTAGCACTTGCCGACCTATTATTGTTGTTTATTTATCTCGAAGTATTGGCAATGGTGTCGCATTACGCTGAATCAGGTAAATTGCCCATCCGTATGCCATTGTATATTGCCATTGTTGCACTAGCCCGTTATCTAATCTTAGATATGAAGGCCATGGATGATTGGAGAATTGTGGGTATTGCCGTCGCCACATTAATACTTGCCGCAACGGTTATCATTATTCGATGGGGCCAGCTCAAATTGCCCTACCCACGTCGTAAAGAAGACGACTTATAATACACATGCCCGAAGCCACGCTTCGGGTATTCTTTCATCAAATGACTCGTTAACGTAACATTTAATCAGCAGTCAACGCTAATAGTACCTATCAGTATAAAAACACCCAACAACCGCTGCGGTTATCTTTTTAATCGCCGTCTATCTTGTATAGCATCCCCCTTTGTCTCACAGCATCTTAGTAATAATCACTTTAATTATCTCATTGTCCCCTTTAAGATGAGGCATAACTACGCGGTAAAGGATGAGCAGAAATGGAAAGCTATCGGGAAGAGAGACGCAACTCTGCACGGGTTGATATGGAAAACGAAAAAGTCGTTATTACACTGCAGAGCGACGTTACCGTTGTAACTAAGCCGTCCGAGGCAATTTGCATCGATTTATCTCGAAACGGTGCCCGACTTCAATGCCAGCAAGCGATGCCTACTGGTACATTAATCGCTATTACTTTTAATAACGATAAAGACAATGAAAATGCCATTAAGGGTCAAGTATGCCGTTGTCAGCCTTTAGATAATGGCCATTTTCACGTTGCTTTGCAGTTATTTTAGCTCTATGGGTTGAAGAGTGCGCGTGGTGAAAGCAAAGCGTAAACCATTGTGACCGCACTCGAATAATCGGTATTACATACTAAAAAGCCTGCATAAGCAGGCTTTTTAGTATGTAATGTCTATTCAAAGCATAGAGCTAGTGATTACAAATCCTATCAGCAGCTGTTTCTATACCGTTTTCAGAATGAATAAACTTGCCCTTCTTCTCAAGAAAAGCAATTAATTCATCAGCATTCATCTCTTGAGCCGAGCATGTATGATAATGAACCTGCTCACCAAACTCTTTGTGCATAAGTGCTTTAAGCGCTTCTTTCGTTAATGATTGACCGTGAGCAAGCATTAGCTCCATTACTTGGTGACCATGAATAGATCCTGACATATTGCCTCTACATTAAGATGTATATATTAAGCACTTTATACGCTATCTGAGATAACAAAACTTTGACCTACTTTGCACTCACGCCATTACAACTAAATTTTTGTAGAAAAATAGGCTTAGTGCACATTATATTGAGTATTTGATTTTGCATAAACCGCGTAAACTAGCCCGCGGCAGGGACATCAATAATAACCCAGCCTCTGTAGCTAAAATCACATTACTATTTAAAGTGAGTCTTTCATGTCGCTAATTTTGTTACTTACACAACAGATGAGCCTGTATATGGTTATTGTCTACCTTGTGAGTAAAACGCCCTTATTTAAAGTCTTCACCGAAGCGGCGACTCGTTTACCTCACAAAGTCTATATCTACTTCATTTTCTCAGGCTTTTGCATCATGGCTACCTACTTTGGTGAGCAAACTAATGATGCTATTGCTAATACCCGAGCGATGGGTGCCGTGTTGGGTGGCTTACTCGGTGGGCCAGTAACAGGCTTTCTCGTTGGCCTCACTGGCGGCTTACACCGTTACAGTATGGGCGGTTTTACCGACTTAGCATGTGCCATATCAACTACACTAGAGGGTTTATCCGCGGGACTTTTTAGCTATTATTTACGCAAGATAGGCCATCAAGAATTAATCTACTCTCCATTAATGGTGTGCATCATTACGTTTGCCGCTGAAGTAATGCAGATGTTGGTTATTTTATCGGTAGCAAAGCCATTTGGTGATGCATGGATACTGGTTGAACAAATTGCACTGCCAATGTTACTTATCAATTCAATTGGCGCGGCATTATTTATGAGTATTATCCGCGATCAAAAAGCCATGTACGACAAGATGTCATCGGTTTTTTCAACTCAATCTCTGCGCATTGCAGAACGAAGCGTAGGTATTCTATCGACTGGCTTTAATGAAGAAACCAGTAAACAAGTCGCACAGATAGTAAAACAGGAAACACAAGTTGGTGCAGTGGCGATTACCGATACCGATAAATTGCTAGCTTTTATCGGCATAGGCGATGACCATCATATCGCTGGCACCCCCATCTCTTCAAAAATGACTCAAGATGCCATTGAGCAAGACAAAGTTATGTTTGCAGATGGCGTCAACATGCCCTATTCATGTTCTATTTCCGGCAACTGCCAACTAGGTTCCTGCTTGGTGATCCCACTAAGATCTGATGCTAAAGTTATCGGCACGATCAAACTTTATGAGCCCAAGAAGAAGCTATTTTTAAATATCAACCGAACCCTAGGCGAAGGCTTAGGACGACTATTATCAAACCAGATCCTTTATGGGCGCTTTGCTGCGCAGCAAAACCTATTAGTTCAGTCGGAACTAAAACTCTTACAAGCACAAGTTAATCCGCACTTTTTATTCAATGCATTAAATACCATCGCAGCCATCATTCGCCGCGATCCCGCTACGGCGCGCCAATTGATCCAAAATCTATCTCAGTTTTTACGGATCAATCTAAAGCGGACTACTGGGCTAATTAGTATCGCCGATGAACTTGAGCACATCGATTCGTACTTAACCATTGAGAAAGCGCGTTTTATCGATAAGCTGACAGTTAACATCGATATTCCAGAGCCTTTGCTCCATCACAAGCTCCCAGCTTTTACCCTACAGCCCATTATTGAGAATGCGGTAAAACATGGCACTTCAAACATGCTGGAGCCGGGTGTGATCACTGTAACAGGTGAGCGATTAGCTGATGACACCATCCTACTGTCAGTCACAGATAATGCAGGGCTTTATCAGCCAAAAACCAATAGCGAAGGTTTAGGCATGAATATTGTCGATAAACGTATTCAAAATATGTTTGGCGCACAGTTTGGTATTAACGCTCAGTTTGAGCCCAATAAATTCACAACTATCAGTATTCATCTACCGATAATAGGAGCATAAACCATGATTAGCTGCATCATAGTCGACGATGAACCCTATGCCAGAGATGAGCTGGCGATACTCCTTGAGAATGAACCAGACTTTGAAATATTAGCTCAATGTAGTAACGCCGTAGAGGCGATACAAGCCATAACCAAATTAAAGCCACAGCTGGTCTTCTTAGATATTCAAATGCCTAAAATCTCTGGGCTTGAACTCGCAGCGATGCTCGACCCCGATGATCTTCCTAGAATCGTATTTGTAACGGCTTTTGATGAATATGCCATCACAGCCTTCGAAAAGCAGGCCTTTGATTACTTGTTAAAGCCGATTGATGATACTCGCTTTATTAATACCTTGGCACGATTACGTAAAGATCTGACACCAAAACAACTGAGCCCAATTGCCAGTGAGAAACTTGAGCATATTCCTTGTTTTTGCGGTAACAAATTAAAGGTCGTTGCAACAGATTCTGTGCAGTATATTTACAGCGATATGAGCGGAGTCCATGTTGCGACAGCCAATGAGCTTGTTCATACCCATATGACATTAAGAGTGTTAGCCGAAAAAACCTCATTACTCTACTGCCACAGACAGTATTTAATTGCCCCATCAGCCATTGCTGAAATCGAAATCCAAGAAGCTGGCGCTGAAGTCACTACACGCTCAGGCGCCAAAGTTCCTGTATCAAGGCGCTATTTAAAGCAGCTAAAACAACTATTTGGTTTTCAATAGGCCTTGAGATAAATAGCACTTCCGTACAATAGAGATAAAAAGTTCAACCGCTAAGGTCAGCATATTACCGCTAACCTTAGCTATTTGACCGCTTAGCCATTTGCCACTTTCTGAAGTCATAAATATGTTTACACTCCGAGCCATTCTACGTTGAGCGAGTTAATATTATGACCTGGTTTTTTCTGTGTGTCGGTCTGTTGATCGGTGGCTATTTTATTTATGGTGCATTTGTCGAAAAAGTGTTTGGCATCAATGCAAAGCGTCAAACCCCTGCGTTTACCAAGACTGACGGTGTTGATTATGTGCCTATGTCAAAAGGTAAAGTTTACCTTATTCAGTTACTCAATATTGCAGGTGTAGGCCCAATCTTTGGCCCTATCTTAGGTGCTCTTTATGGCCCCGCGGCAATGCTTTGGATTGTACTCGGTTGTATTTTTGCAGGTGCCGTACACGATTACTTTTCAGGTATGCTATCAGTTCGCAATAATGGTGAGTCAGTACCAAGCCTTGCCGGTAAATACCTAGGTAAAGGTGCTAAGCACTTTATGAACGTGTTTGCGATTATCTTACTACTTTTAGTTGGTGTGGTATTTATCTCAGCGCCTGCGGGACTTTTAGCTAAGCTGACAGGCTGGGATTTGAGCATTTTCGTTGGCATCATCTTCTTCTATTATTTAATCGCAACTATCGTTCCAGTAGACAAGATTATTGGTCGCTTATACCCGTTCTTTGGTGCGCTATTAGTGTTTATGTCTGTCGGCCTGACAATCGCATTAATCGTTTCAAGCGAACACAGCTTATTACCTGGCGTTGAAGTGGGTGACTTCCTAACTAACCTTAACCCGAACGATATGCCATTATGGCCTGCACTGTTTATTACCATCGCTTGTGGCGCTATTTCAGGTTTCCACGCAACGCAGTCACCGCTAATGGCGCGCTGTGTTGAAAACGAATCAAATGGCCGCTTCGTGTTTTTTGGCGCCATGATTGGTGAAGGTATTATCGCGCTGATCTGGTGTGCAATTGCATTATCATTCTTCGGGGGTGTTGAAGGTCTAAACGCTGGCATGGCGGGTAACCCTGCAAACGTGGTTTATGAAGCGTCAACTGGTCTTCTAGGCGCAGTAGGTGGATTCTTAGCAGTATTAGGCGTTATCGTATTACCGATTACCTCTGGTGACACAGCCTTCCGTAGCGCACGTCTGATCTTGGCTGAGTTTTTCAAGATGCCACAAACAGAACTGCCAAAGCGTTTAATGTTTGCTATCCCATTGTTTGCAGCTGGCGCTTTGCTGACTCAAGTCGACTTTGGTGTTATTTGGCGCTACTTCGGTGTAGCAAACCAAGCCACTGCCGTTATGATGTTATGGACAGCTTCAGCTTATCTACTTCGTCATAATAAATTCCACTGGATCTGTACTGCTCCAGCGATATTTATGACCACAGTTGTGATTAGCTTCTTACTAAGCTCGCCAACTCTAGGGGCAGGTCTTCCTATGACTATCTCGACTGTTGCAGGTATTGTATCAACCTTGATCATTGCCGGTTTGATTATTGTAAAAACCAAAGGCAAAGGTGAAATTGAGATTACAGCTGAAGAGGCCTAATCTGAATCGAATTTAAGCTATAGGTATAAAAAAGCCAGTCAAGTGACTGGCTTTTTTATACCTATAGCTTGGGGCACTCGATAACACTGAGACAGTATAAGTAAGCTTACTTATGGCCTTTTAGTAATTCAGGCTCAACTAGCACGCTGTTATCGTTATCAGAGATCCAAATTTGACCTTCACAAATATTAAACTGCAAAGACATATTACGCCCAACCAACTGCCCCATCGCTTTAACTGACTCTTCTGGAATATTCCAGACGGTTAAGTTGTCGTAACGCTCAAATGCCACTTCATTTTGTTTCCACCAGATCGGCACGCTACGACCACCATAAGTGATCAGTTGAACTTCTTTAGCGCGGCCGCAAGCTTTACGTAACCATTTTTCATCACTTTGCCCAAACTCAACCCATAGGTTGATTTCATCAGACAAAGACTTATCCCAAAGCTCAGGCTCATCATCAACGCACAGCCCTTTACTAAATGTCAGTGAGTCACTGGCATTCATGGCAAAAGCAAGCAATCTGACCATCATACGCTCATCGGTTTCTGACGGGTGCTGTGCAACAGTTAATTGATGATCTTGATAGTAGCCACGATCCATATCAGCGATTTGAATTGCGATTTTATATACGGTAGCTTTTTTGGCCATTGAAAGTGTTTCACAAAAGGATTTGCGCCAAGTTTACCTTAAATTAGTACTAGCGACACATCATCATGCCACTAATGTTCATTTCCCATTTAAATGGCTAACATAAGAACGCGAACAGTCTCAGCGAGCAAAGTCGGCTGAGACTGTTAGTAAACAAAGTTAAAAACTGCCAGGCTGTAAATACTTAGCGGCAGGAAATTGTTTAGCCAAATGGCGAATTTCATCAATGTCGCCATAAACCAAACATGACTCACCTTTTGTCAATTGCAACGCGATTGATTCATCGTTAAACACATCACTCACACTGGCGTCTCTTCTTAATAACTCATTAAGTTCAAACGGCAGTGCCTGTGTAGAATATGTCACTTCGATTTTTTGTAGATATGGCATGGCGCCAATAGGTAGCAAATGAGCTGGCGTACTGCTATCAATGAGTAATAACTCCCCTACTGTCGACTCCATGGAAAAACTTGTTTCGTAGTGACTTTCGGTTTTCGCATCAAAACGTGACCCATTGCGATTAAAAAACTGTTCCCAAAAAATGCGCCTTTGCTTAAAAACAGGCAACCGGTGTTGCACTTCTTGACGGCGCTCAGCAATAAAGTCAAATAGCGGCGTAATAGAGAGCGGCAGCCAAGACTCTAGCCGCGCCCTTAATTCTCTGGCATACACAGGCGCAGCGCCCGCCGTACTGATGGCGATTTGTAAGCGCCCTCGGTCGACGATTGAGGGGGTAATAAAACGACAAAACTTAGGGTTGTCGACAACATTAGCCCAGATCCCTTGCGCCTTAGCGATTTCAGCAAGGCGTTCGTTGAGCTCAGTATCGGCAGTACAAAGATAAACTAAATCACAGTCTGTAATGTCTGCATCATTAACGGCTCTAAGCGCAAGGCTAATGCGCTTACTCTGTGCATAATTTAGCGTATCTTGACAGGCCTCGGTTGCAATGACGTTAATACTTGCTTCAGTTCGAGTCAGTAAATCAAGCTTACGGCTAGCAACGTCGCCAGCACCAACTATCAAAACTTTAAGCGATTGAGTATCGACAAATAGCGGAAAATATTGCATTTATGAGCAGCACCTTTAGATAGTTTACAACTGATTTTTTTTACAACTTAATTAGTCGTGTTCTATCGGCAATTGTCGCTCAAGCCAAGCTTTATAACCACCCGCTAACGATACCACTTTCGAATAACCCATAACTTGAAGGTTGTTCGCGGCTAACGCCGAGCGGTAGCCACCACCACAATATAATACCAGTGGCGTTTGCTTATCGGAAAAACGCGTTTCAATATCTCTCTCGATAATCCCACGCCCTAGATGCTGCGAATTAGGTAACCGCCCTTGTTGCCACTCTGAGTCTTCTCGAACATCAAGTAACACCCAGCCAGCCATCGATTGGTATTGCTCAACGCTCACTTCGGTAATGTGGGGTAAAATACTTTGCACTAAGGCTAAGAATGCCGGATTATGTTTCATTAACTGTATTTCTCACTGCGTTCGGCGCTGCAATTCCAGCAGAGTTCGAAACTTGATTCATTAATTTCATGACAATTGACACATTTCCATGTTGGACATTGTGCATTGAGTGAGGCCATTTGAGCCTTAGCATTTTCATACTGACTCTGTGCAACCCACAGCTCAACATTTTGAATGCCCGTTGGTAATTCGCCAACACCACCCAATAGCGCTTCTCCTTTTAACTCAACTTGTATACCACTCGATTCGAGCATACCTTTCCAAGTATGAGCCTCAAGCAGGTTCCCTGCTGCAACTAAACGTGTTTGCTCTTCCATGTTATTTCCTACAACTATTGCTCTATTTGGCAAATTTAAGGTTAAGACGCTATAAGCGCTATTTATAAAATAGGTTTACATGCTAACGCTAAATCATCAAGCCTGTCGAGCGCTGCTTTTTCGAACAGCAGAAAATACTTAACTAAACGTTATTGCGTAGTTTTTCACGCTACCAATGTCTTATGAAAATCGTACTAAATATGCTATTGGTATTATAAATATGACATAAAAAAAGCCACCTAACTGGTGGCTTCTTCACAGACGTAAAGATTAAGGCATCAATGCGTCTTGATCAGCACCTTCTTTTTCGATTTCAACAGGCATCATGTGTTCACGATTAATGCCTAGCTTGATCGCTAAGAAGCTCGCCACGTAGATTGACGAGAATGTACCGACGAAAATGCCCATCAGCAATGCAGTTGCGAAGCCATGGATCATAGTACCGCCTTTAAGAAACAGCGCTACAACCACAACTAATGTTGTACCCGTTGTAATAATGGTACGACTCATTGTTTGAGTGATTGAGATATTAACCACTTCTTCTGGCGTACTTTTACGCAGCTTGAGGAAGTTCTCACGAATACGGTCAAATACCACAATCGTATCGTTCAGAGAGTAACCCACAACCGTTAGCAAGCCCGCTAATACTGTTAAGTCAAATTCCAACTGAAGTATAGAGAACACACCTAAAGTGACAATAACATCGTGCGCAAGTGCCGCTACCGAGCCAAGTGCTAAACGCCACTCGAATCGGAAAGAAACGTAAATAAGAATACATATCAAGGCAACTAAAACCGCTAGGCCGCCCTGTTCTGCAAGCTCTTTACCCACTTGAGGGCCTACAAACTCAACGCGCTTTTGAATAACAGATGGATCCAGTTGAGTCACTGCATCCATTACGTCATTAACTTGATCTTCGCTCTTAAAGTCGTCTTTTACAGGGAGGCGAATAAGTATGTCTCGGCTAGAACCAAAGTTCTGCACCACTGCGCCGCCCACGGCTTCACTAGAAAGATTAGTACGAATCGCATTTAAATCAGCTGGCTTAGAAAACTCAAGCTCAACAACGGTACCACCGGTGAAATCAAGACCCCAGTTAATACCTTTTGTCGCTAAGGTCGCAAGCGAACCTAGCACTAATACAGCAGAGAAAATACTGATAGGAAGTGCATGGCGTAAAAAGTTGACTGTGCCTTTAACATTTAAAATCTGTAACATTATCAACTTCCCCTTAAATAGACAGTTTCTTCACGCGTTTACCACCCCAGATCGCGTTCACAATTGAACGAGTACCCACGATAGAAGTAAACATAGAAGTGGCGATACCGATCATTAGGGTCACCGCGAAGCCTTTCACTGCACCTGTACCCACAGCAAATAAGATAAGTGCTGTCATAAAGGTAGTAATGTTAGCATCAGCAATGGTAGAGAATGCGTTGCCGTATCCTTCATGAATCGCTTGCTGGACGCTACGGCCGTTACGTAGCTCTTCACGAATACGCTCGTAAATAAGTACGTTACCGTCAACCGCCATACCAACGGTTAATACCATACCGGCAATACCAGGCAGTGTTAGCACCGCACCAGGGATCATTGACATAACACCAACGACCATCACTAAGTTAGCCGTCAATGCTAAGTTAGCAATTAAGCCAAAACCACGGTAGTAAACCAACATGAAGATAAGCACTACTGCCATACCCCAGATCATGGCTTGCATACCATTTTCGATGTTTTCCTTACCCAAGCTTGGACCAATTGTACGTTCTTCAACGATATAAACAGGGGCAATAAGTGCACCAGCACGTAGCAATAGCGCTAAGTTCTGTGCTTCTGCATGCTCTAGACCTGTGATAACGAAGTTACGACCAAGACGTGCTTGAATAGTAGCGACCGAAATGACTTCCTCAATCTTCTTCATCTTAACGCTACCATCGGCATTCTTTTCACCGGTATCTTTATACTCGATAAATAGCGTTGCCATCGGCTTACCGATGTTATCTTTGGTCACGTTTGAGAAAATTGAACCGCCTTTAGCATCTAAATTAATAGCAACTTGTGGGCGACTGTACTCGTCAAAGCTTGGTTGTGCACCTTGAATATGATCACCGGTCAACATAACCGCTTTCTTCAATACCACTGGACCGCCGCTGCGGCGCTGATAAAGCTCAGAACCTGCAGGTACTCGGCCGCTCATAGCAGCTTGAACGTCAGCTTTTTCATCAACCATGTGGAATTCAATCGATGCTGTCGCGCTCAAAATCTCTTTTGCACGCGCAGTATCTTGAACACCGGGTAACTCAACAATAATTCGTTCAGCACCTTGACGCTGCACAACAGGTTCAGCTACACCCAACTCATTGACACGGTTACGCAGTGTAGTGATGTTTTGCTGCAGTGCTTCTTCTTTAACTTGCTTTAAATAAGCTTCACTTGGATTTGCAACAAGGAAATAGTCATCATTGACAGTCTTGTCTTGGAAGACCATGTCATTGCTGCGAGACTTTAGAAAGCGCTCAGCTTTAGCTAATGTCTCTGCATCGCGGAACTTAATCTCGATGCCTTTGGCGCCATCACGAATACCCGCGTAGCGAATTTTCTCAGCTCGTAAATCAGTTCTGAAGTCTGCAACTTTGGCTTCGGTCATCTTACGAATCGCTTCACCCATATCCACTTCCATTAAAAAGTGAACACCACCGCGCAGATCCAGACCTAGTTTCATAGGCGAACCGCCCATAGCTTCTAACCACTCAGGTGTAGCTGGAGCTAGGTTTAAGGCTACGGTGAACTTGTCGCCTAGTGCATCGCTAATCGCTTCTTTAGCAATTAATTGCTCTTCACCATTATTGACGCGTACTAACAACTGACCATTTTCAAGCTCAGAACGCTTAACAGCGATTCCTTTGCTCTTTAATACATCATTTACTGTCGACATAGTCGACGCTGAGACCTCAGCCCCTCGGGTTGCAACCACTTGAACAGCATGGTCTTCACCGTAAAGGTTTGGGATCGCATAGAATGCACCGATGGCGATAATGACTATCACCATCAGGTTTTTCCACATCGGGTATTTATTCAACACGCCATTGCCCTCTTGGCTTAAAGTGACTTAATAGAGCCTTTTGGCAATACGGCCGCAATATAATCCTTCTTAATCGTGATTTCGCTGGTTTCGTTGATAGTCAACAAAACGTAATCGTTTTCATCACTGATCTTAGCGATCTTACCTAAAATACCACCGCTGGTTAGCACTTCATCACCTTTGCTCAACGAGCTCATTAGGTTCTTGTGCTCTTTAACACGCTTTGACTGTGGACGGAAAATCATGAAGTAAAAAATCAGGCCGAAAATGACCAACATGAAAATCAATTCCATTGTGCCACCAGCGCCGCCAACAGGTGCATCAGCTGCATATGCGTTTGAAATAAACATAGTATTCTCTTCTTATTGTCTGAGTAAAAATTAATCGGATAATTCAGGAACTTCAGGTACTTCTCGACCTTGGCTGGTATAGAATTCCGTAACAAAGGCGTCTAATGTACCTGTCTCGATAGCGCCACGCAAACCTTCCATCAATCTTTGGTAATAGCGAAGGTTATGAATGGTGTTTAATCGAGCACCCAAAATTTCATTACAACGATCTAAGTGGTAAAGGTATGCCCGAGAATAATTCTTACAGGTATAACAATCACACTTATCATCGAGTGGTGAAGTGTCATCACGATGACGTGCATTACGGATCTTAATAACCCCTTCACTGGTAAACAGATGACCATTTCGAGCATTTCGCGTTGGCATAACACAATCGAACATGTCTACACCGCGGCGTACGCCTTCAACTAAATCTTCTGGTTTACCGACCCCCATCAAGTAGCGAGGCTTATCAGCTGGAATTTTTGGACAAACATGCTCAAGAATACGGTGCATGTCTTCCTTAGGCTCGCCAACTGCTAAGCCACCAACAGCGTATCCATCAAAACCAATATCGACTAAGCCGTTTAAGCTTTCGTCACGCAGGTCTTCATACACACCGCCTTGAATAATACCGAACAAAGAGTTCGGGTTTTCAAGTCTGTCAAACTCATCGCGTGAACGCTGCGCCCAACGAAGTGACATCTGCATCGATTTACGCGCTTCGTCCTCTGTTGCTGGGTACGGGGTACATTCGTCAAAAATCATTACCACATCACTGCCTAATGAGTCTTGAATTTGCATCGACTTTTCTGGATCTAAGAAAATCTTTTCACCATTAATTGGTGAACGGAAATGCACGCCTTCTTCTGTGATCTTACGGATATCACCCAAGCTAAATACTTGGAATCCGCCAGAGTCAGTCAGAATAGGACGTTGCCAGTTCATGAAGTCGTGAAGATCGCCATGCTTACGCATGATCTCTTCACCTGGACGTAGCCAAAGATGGAATGTATTACCTAGTAGAATGTCTGCGCCAGTCTCACGCACTTCTTCAGGAGTCATGCCCTTCACAGTGCCATAAGTACCAACAGGCATGAATGCAGGCGTTTCAACCGTACCGCGTTCAAAAATCAAGCGACCACGACGCGCGCGGCCTTGAGTTGTATCTAATTCAAATTTCATTTTTCACCTCGCCAGATAAACAGTCTGACCTGAGTTAACTCAAGTATTGAGTCTAAGACTATGACAAACATAAGGGCAAACAATTCAGTATCAACCCTAAAATGCCAAAATATGCATTAAATCTGCAGATAAAAAAATACCCACTTCATTAATATGAACTGGGTATTTTAAAGCAATTTGGATAATTAGTTCGCTTTTTTGGTCACAAACATGGCGTCACCATAGCTAAAGAAGCGGTATTTTTGAGCAATCGCGTGTTGATAGGCGTTTTTTACCTCATCAAAGCCGGCAAAAGCACTCAGTAACATAATCAGTGTCGACTCTGGCAGGTGAAAGTTTGTCACCATCGCATCGACCACTTGGAACTGGTATCCAGGGTAGATAAAGATATCGGTGTCGCCACTAAATGGCTGTAACTCGCCTTGAGAAGCCTTCGCTGCACTTTCAAGTGAGCGCACCGATGTTGTACCCACTGCAATTATACGATTGCCACGCGCTTTCGTTTCAGCAATTAAGTCCACTACGTTCTGCGGCACTTCTGCCCATTCAGAATGCATTTTATGGTCAAGGATATTATCTACGCGCACAGGCTGGAAAGTACCCGCGCCAACATGCAAAGTAACAAACGCAGTATTGACGCCTTTGTCTTTTAACTTGGCCAGCATTACATCGTCAAAATGTAACCCCGCAGTTGGAGCCGCAACGGCGCCCGGATTTTGATTATAAACGGTTTGATAACGCTCTTTATCCGCGTCTTCATCAGGTCTATCGATATAAGGCGGCAACGGCATGTGTCCGACTTCTTCGAGCACTTCTAAAATCGTTTTATCGCTTTGTAACTCGAGTTCGAATAAGGCGTCATGTCTTGCGACCATGATCATTTCATATCCACCATCTAGGCAGATAATCGAATCTACTTTAGGTGACTTAGAGCAGCGAACATGGGCTAACACTCGCTTATCATCGAGCATACGCTCAACTAAGATCTCGAGTTTTCCACCAGATTGCTTTTGACCAAACATACGTGCAGGGATCACTCGAGTATTATTAAAGACCATTAAGTCGCCAGAGCTGACTTGATCTAAAATATCGGTGAACTGTAGATCGGCTAGCTCGCCGCTATTACCATCAAGTGACAATAACCGGGACGCTGTTCGTTCGGCCGTAGGGTAACGGGCAATTAACTCGTCAGGGAGTTCAAAAGAAAAATCTGCAACGCGCATGGAAAGTCTCAACTGTGTCTAAATCGGCCGCTAGTCTATGGCCAGAGCAAAAGAAGATCAACAATCCGACCTCAAAAAACCGTCAATATGCGCGTTTACAGAAGTAAAGTTTGATTTTTAATTGAATGATTTTAGTTTACTCGGCTGCTCTTTAGTCACATCAGCCGACGATTTCACGTCAAAATCTTCAATTCGATAACTGTGCTGTGCATAAGGAATATCAATTTTGACTTTTTTACGTCTAACTTGATCATTCTTCACAAGCTTTTGGGTTAACCAGTTCCACATCATCCTTGATCCTCAAACCGTTTAATTGATGGGTATATAACATTAAAATGATGCGCATCCTTTAAAGAACACCTAAATCTCGCGTTTATATGTAAACTTATCGAGAAAGGATTTCCTTAGCATCACCGCGCATGATAACGTGAAGTATGCGTATTACCAAGTATAAAATATGAACTTCCTTGCACACCTGCACTTAGCAGATAATAGCCAAACCTCATTGGCTGCCAATATTGCCGGAGATTTTGCTAAAGGCAGCATTGAGCACTTCCCAAAACATCTTCAACAAGGGATATGGCTACACCGCCAAATTGATCAGCTAACCGATAGCCACGAAATCACTAAAGAGTTGCTATCGCTATTTCCTAAATCGTTAACCCGTGCTGCACCTATCCTTATCGATCTAAGTTTTGACCATATGCTGGCTAAATACTGGGACGAATACCATCATCAAAGCCTCGAAGAATTTGCAGTTAAAGCTTATAAAGACATTGATGAATGTCGTGATTTACCCGAGCAGCTCGTTGCTATTGCCCCAAAGATCCGTTCCGAGAACTGGCTCGTCGCCTATCAGACTCGTAACGGCCTAAATCAAACTATCAGCTCAGTGGCTAAACGCGTTTCCAAACCTGAAATTTTTAACGGTGCCCTAGACAGTGTTAAAAAGCTCGACACCGAAATTGAAATCGCTTTTCGCACCTTTTACCCACAATTGATGGCCTATAGCCGTCTGTGGACACGTAATACCCCGCCTGAGTATTTATAAAAACACGCTAAGTACTCCATACTTATAGGCTAAGCCGATATCATTACATTCGGGTGCAATGGCACTCGAATGTATGCCCCCTTCCTATCCAATCCTGATTAATAAATCATATTAAGCCGATGCTTCAGCTGAACAAATTTGCTAGAATTGCGCCGCAATAGGAGAACTCATGCAAATTTTTAGCTATCAGCCCCCCAGTATTCCTTGGTTAGATATCCGCTATATCGACCGAGATATTATTGTTATCAATAAGCCATCAGGCTTACTTTCTAATCCTGGGATCGCTGAATACACCCACGATTGTGCACTCACTCGACTGCAACAGCGCTTTAAAGACGCCATATTGGTGCATCGTTTGGACTGTGCAACATCAGGTATCATGGTATTTGCACGTAATAAAAAAGCAGAGTCGAGCCTTAAAACCCAATTTCAAAATAGACAAACTCAAAAAACCTATATAGCAGAAGTTGATGGCGTACTGAACCTGCAAAGAGGTGTGATTGATCTTGCTATCGCAGCAGATAAACTCAACCCGCCTAAACAGATTCTCAGTGCTTCGGGTAAATCTGCTATTACCCATTACAAACTGCTGGCTCAAAAGACTGCAAGTAGTTTAGTTGAGCTAAAACCCGTCACAGGTAGAACCCATCAATTACGTGTGCATATGCTCGCACTTGGGCATGCCATTTTAGGGGATGATTTCTATGGTGATGAGCACGTCATCAAAGCAGCAAAGAGACTCCAGCTACACGCACAAAGCTTAAGCTTTACTCACCCTTACTCAGGTAAATCTATGCTATTTAGCAGTGCGCATCCTTTCTCTACCGCGGTAAATTAGTGAGTAAAAGAATCACCTTCTGAGGTAGATTTCAGGAGAGAGGTTTCAGGCTGAAAACTAAAAAGGGGCTTATGCCCCTTTTTGATTTTATTAAACTGCCCGGACCAAAAAGCTGCAGTGTTAACTCTATACCGCTTCTAAATTAACTTTAGCCGTGTAATAACAGTTGCTTGAATTACAAAATTTAAGGTCTTTACCTTCAGTAAACATGAAATATTCACCAAAAATATTGCCGCCCTTATCTTCAAGTTTGATGCCTTCTTCAGTTTATTCTGAGGTCATTTCATCTAAACTGTGGCAACCATCAAGATACCAAGTCTCTAGGTAATACCTACCCGACTGCTTATAAAGGGTTATATTGTCTCCTAGCAAAGGCCTTTCATCTATCCAACGGCCAACAACCTCACGAGTATTGAGTTCATCCTCTCGCCAAGATAAACGTTTACGCTTCTCAACTACCGACATTTCCATCTCTTTGAGTTTTGCCTCTTTCTCAATTTGAATAACTTCATCTGTCTTATTGCGTACAAGAGTCATCTGCTAGTTTTCTCCCTTAAAAAGCATTTGTAATATTTTTGTTTACTAAATCAAGTATAAACAAAGAAAGCAATCACAAGGTTACTGCTACCTTTTAACATAAAGTGTATCGCACTAAAAAATTAAAAACGCGATATAAATCACTTTCTATGCATTACTTTAGTAAATACGCATAAAAAGACAAGCACAAATGACCCCTCATCAGTTTTTAACCTTTTCCAAACCAAATCTGATATAACTTTATGCTCTTGTTGAAGAATTAATAACAATACTACAGGAGTGGAAATGACATTTAATCGCCGACTGTTTTTAAAAACTGCAGGCTTCACCGCAGCAGGATTGATCACCTCCCAACTACCACTATCCAGCGCTCACGCAGTACAAAAGAAACCCGCTAATGCACAGTCTATAATGGGCTTGGTGGTCCCTAAAATGGACACGGTTAGAGTGGGTTTTATTGGCGTCGGCCAACGTGGCTCTGGTCATGTAAAGCATTTTTGTCATATCAATGGCGTAGAGATCAAAGCCATATGCGATATTGATCAACAAGTACTAGATAAATCTATCGCATTTATTGACGCCCAAGGATTGCCTAAACCCGCTCAATACACTGGTAGTGAACATGCTTATAAAGCGTTATTAAGTCGTGATGATATCGATATTGTCATCATCTCAACCCCATGGAAGTGGCACGCTCCTATGGCCATCCATACGATGGAAAGCGGTAAACATGCTTTTGTTGAGGTGCCATTAGCGCTTACTGTTGAAGAGTGCTGGCAAATCGTCGATACAGCAGAGCGTAGCCAAAAGAACTGCATGATGATGGAAAACGTTAACTATGGTAGAGATGAGCTCATGGTGCTCAATATGGTGCGTCAGGGCTTGTTTGGTGAACTGTTACACGCCGAAGCTGCTTATATCCATGAACTGCGTTGGCAGATGAAAGAAATTGATCAAAAAACTGGCTCATGGCGAACCTATTGGCACACTAAACGTAACGGCAACTTGTATCCCACACACGGTTTAGGGCCTGTTTCCCAATATATGAATATCAACCGCGGTGACAGATTTGATTACATGACTTCAATGAGTTCCCCCGCCTTAGGTCGTGCACAATATGCTAAGCGTGAATTTTCAGCGGATCATGAACGCAATCAACTTAGCTACATCAATGGCGATATCAATACTTCACTTATCAAAACGGTTAAAGGCCGTACCATCATGGTACAGCACGATACTACCACTCCACGTCCCTATAGTCGCCATAACCTCATTCAAGGCACTAATGGCGTGTTTGCAGGCTTCCCTAACCGAATAGCAATAGAGGAAGGGGGCTCTGGCAGTTATCACCAGTGGGATATGGATATGCAAAAGTGGTACGCTAAGTATGACCACCCTTTATGGCTGCGTATGGGAGAAGAAGCTAAGCGCAACGGTGGTCATGGCGGTATGGACTTCTTAATGCTTTGGCGCATGGTGTATTGCTTAAGAAATGCCGAGCCATTAGATCAAGACGTTTATGATGGCGCCTCATGGTCAGTGGTCAATATTCTGAGTGAGGAGTCCGTCAATAACCGCAGTAATTCGGTTAACTTCCCAGATTTCACTCGTGGGACATGGCAAACCGGCAAGCCACTTGGGATCATTGGTGCATAAGCCCATAAAGTTTATTTACCACATTCCAGAACAAGACAATTAACCACAAAAAAGCCCGTTCATCTCTATGAACGGGCTTTTGCTTTAATGCTAAACGGTGTATTTATGCGTTTTCTTTGCGCTCTGCCGCTTCACAAGCTGCAGCAGTAAAGATAACGTCAGTAGAGCTGTTTAAGCCTGTCTCTGCTGAATCTTGAATAACGCCAATGATAAATCCGACTGCAACCACCTGCATAGCAACGTCATTAGAAATACCAAACAAGCTACATGCCAATGGAATAAGTAGCAGTGAGCCACCGGCAACACCCGATGCACCACAAGCTGAAACGCCCGCAACCACACTCAACAAGATAGCAGTGAGTAGATCAACTTGAATTCCCATCGTGTTAGCTGCTGCCAGCGTCAAAATCGTAATCGTGATCGCAGCACCGCCCATGTTAATGGTCGCGCCTAACGGAATAGAAACAGAATACGTATCTTCATGCAGCTTTAGCTTTTCACACAACGCCATATTTACCGGAATGTTTGCAGCACTTGAGCGGGTAAAGAATGCGGTCAC
The DNA here is from genome assembly GCF_052977265.1 of Shewanella sp. 0m-8. Classification (NCBI taxonomy): domain Bacteria; kingdom Pseudomonadati; phylum Pseudomonadota; class Gammaproteobacteria; order Alteromonadales; family Shewanellaceae; genus Shewanella; species Shewanella sp. 0m-8. The sequence continues at coordinate 132,589 of NZ_JBRIMB010000012.1, forward strand.
GCCACTTTCTCGCAGACAAGTAAATACCAAAGGATATGGGTTACGGCGTATTTTAAAATACACAATCGCAGGATTAATAATTAACGCCATAATAGCCATGGCGCCAAGCAGCACGAGTAGTAAGTGCATATAACCAGCGATAGCACTAAAACCTGTAGTCGCAAATGTTGCAGATACAAGACCAAAAATGCCGATAGGTGCTAAACGAATAATGAAGCGCACCATTTGAGAAACACCGTGGCTAACATCCGCAAACACTTGCTTGGTAGAATCCGTAGCGTGATGCAGTGCTAAACCTAAGCCTACGCCCCAAGCAAGAATACCGATATAGTTACCTGTCATCAGCGCGTTAACTGGATTATCAACAAGCTTAAACAATAAGGTATGGATCACCTCACCAATGCCTTCTGGTGGTGATGCCTGAGCCGCGTCTAATGATAATGCCAACGTGGTAGGAAACAAAAAGCTCATCAACACAGCAGTAACTGCCGCAGAAAAGGTGCCTAATAGATATAAAACCACAATCGGTCGCATATTCGTTTTGGCATTTTTCTTTTGGTTAGCAATCGATGCCGCCACCAAGATAAAAACTAAAATAGGTGCTATCGCTTTTAAAGCACCAACAAATAGCTCACCTAAAAAGGCCACACTCTCTGCACCGCTTTTTGATACGGTGGCTAAAACAGCACCTGCAATAATACCCACGAGAATTTGTAGCACTAAACTACCGTCTGCCAAACGGGCAAACAAGGATGTTTTTTGATTCATTAGTTAACCTGTCATTTTTATAGTATGTCGCAATTTTATTTAAGGCTTACTGGTAAAACCTTAAATAAAATTAATCTCCCTTCTACACAGTTTGTATCGGATGTGACAACTATTGTCCACCTTTGCCAGCCAAATAGACTCGGATATTACTCATGATTAACAAATTGCTAATAAGGTGCTAATGATTGGCCTTGTCCAAGGCTTTTTCTGCCCCGCGCAGCATGGCGTCAATCAACTCATGAGCACAAAACTTTGTTAGCGCCTCATTAGCTCCCACTTGATGAGCCTGACTGACGCTGATCTCGCTAGAAAGTGAGGTGTGCAAGATAATATAGGCGGGGGCAATAGCTGGATTGTTCTTCACTTCAAACGCCAGTTCATAACCATCTAGTCCAGGCATTTCAATATCGCTGACTAAAATATCGACGGCTCGATTGTCTCGCTCGGCCTGCTCCATAATCATTAATGCATCTCGGCCATCAGCTGTAACCTGATAAGGAATATTGATACTGTCTAATGCATCACTCAGCTGTTTCCGCGCTACTTTAGAGTCATCAACCAATAGAATATTGAGCGGTTTTAAATATTCGCGCTGTATATCAGTCAGCATAGCTCGACTTGTTTCTGGACTGGCAGGAAAAACTTTAGACAGTAAGAGCTCCACATCGAGTAGTTGTACCAATTTACCTTCTATTTTGGTCACGCCTGTCAGATAGGCATTTTTTCCTAAATTGCTGGGTGGCTTTTCAATGTCACGCCAGTTGCATTCTATAATCTTATCGATTGCACGCACTAAAAAACCGATCACCATTCTTTGGCAATCAGTAATAATAATATAGCTGTCTTTCAATTCTTCTTGCGAAATAGGTCGATAACCGACTGCCGCTGCCATATCAATGATCGGTATGGTCGCTCCTCTAATCGTCGCAGCGCCCAAGATTGTAGGATGAGAATGCGGAATGGCGCTTAAAGGGCTATAGGGAACTAACTCTCGAATTTTCAGAGTGCCTAATGCAAACAACTGAGTCATCGACAATTGAAACAGGAGTAAACCTTGTGACTGGCTTGCCTTGCTCTTTACTTTATTATTACTTATTGCATTCATTTGTTATGCAGCCACTCATTCTTAAACTCAATGAAACAAACTCTAGCCTAATCACGCAGAGCAAACAATTAAAGCTGTGATTCAATAGGCAATAATGCGATACAGTCCACTAGAAATATACGCCAAAGGCCTGCATCTGGCTCAGCATATATTTTTCGTTGATTAAAATCATCAAACCAGACAATTTGTTGATCTTCTATCCCTAATCGGTAGGTGTTTTTAACTAGGCTTGCCTCAATACCATCGACGATGCTTGTCGCTAACGACTTGTTGTCGATAATAAGCCCCATTTCAGTATTCAACCATGCTGAACGTGGATCAAAATTAAAGGAGCCAACAAAAATAGAACGCTTATCTGTTACAAAGGTTTTAGCATGCAAGCTACTTTTAGAACTACCGCTCCAGCTACTGGTCTTTTTCACATCCGGATTGGCTTTGACCTCAAATATTTTAACCCCCGCAGCTAACAGCTGTTGCCGATACTGACGATAACCCGCATGAACGGCTAACACATCTGTTGCGGCTAAGCTATTGGTTAACACCGTAATATCAACCCCTTTCTTAATCGACTCGATAATACTTTGAGTCCCCGCTCGCGTTGGCACAAAATAAGGGGAAACAATTAATACCTCATCTGTTGCTTGTTCTAAAAAAGCCCCAAGATCAGACAGGATATTATCAGAATCCAATTGATGATTCTGCTTATCTGGTTGGTCATAAACCAACTTTGCAGTCCCCCAAAACCATGGCAATGAGCGGTTTGCCATCTTTGTTATCAGCTCACTGTTTAATAATCTGCCAATATAAGGATTAGTGCTATAGGCGGCTTTTTCTGCTTCAACCAATGATAGTGCTTTAGCAATCTCTTGTTCAGTCACACGATGGGAACTGAGGGCATTGATTTCAACTGTAAGTGGTGCGTTCCAATAAAGGTCAAATTGATCCGACACTTCCTCTACCGCAGCACCTATGGCCATTAAATCAAAATCACCAAATTCAACATCGGTATCGTTAGAAAAATACTCATTACCAATGTTACGCCCCCCCACCACACTAATGGTGTTATCAACCGTTAGTGACTTATTGTGCATACGATGGTTCAGCCTAGAAAACCCAGCGACAAAGGCAATATTTCGGAATTTTCGCTCAAATGAAGGGTTATACAATCGTACTTGGATGTTTTCATGATCAGCCAGCATCACTAATGCTTCGTCGGCGTTTTTAATTGCCATGTCGTCGAGTAAAATACGTACTCTTACACCACGCTGCGCCGCCTCAATTAAGTGCCAAGTGAGAAGTCGTCCAGCGTCATCCGAGCGGTAAATATAATACTGTATATCGATGCTTGCTTTAGCAGCGTTGACTAAAGCCAACCGCGCGATAAAAGCATCAACCCCGTCTGTCAGCGGTATAACACCCGTTTGATCTGGATGAGCTGCAACATCGTCAGCGACATATTCAACCAAGGGCCACTCATCTTGGGCTGCAAGCTTGGTCGATATCGGTTTTTCAGGAAAAATAGGAGAAGATTGGCAGCCAACTAACCCTACTACAGCTGCCCACAATAAAACGATTTTTAAAAATAAGTGTCTGCAATCCATTTGCATTCTTTTATTCAATTGCGAAGTCTTAATTAATCTTGTAACGCATAAAGCACATCAAATGCAAACTGATCCCAACCCTCTGAGCTAAATGCAATATCGCGCACAGCCCTAACTTGACTAACCGCATGCAAAGGTGCAGCTCCATTATCCATAAGGTAGTAGGCCATAATAAGGCCCGTTCTATCTTTACCCGATCGGCAATGAATAAGTACTGCTTTTTCTTGCGCCTCGCACTCTCGAATAAATGCGAGAGCTTTAGGCACCTGTTCGACACAATAGTCTAGATCTTCTGCTTGTGGCGGAATATTGCGAGAAAATGGCACGCATAGATAGTCTAGCCCTAATGTGACAAACTCATCTTGATTGCATTCCTCACCGTTATTTACAGATAAGACAGCTTCGATACCTGATGCTTTTAATTGCGCAAGATCCCATGGATCTTTATTCGGCCCACTGCGTCCTGCAATTTGTCCCTCAACTAACCAAAATAGGTGCTGCATAGTGTTTCCTAAATAAATTATGAGTTTCAAGCGACATAAATCGACCAGAGAATACCTAATGTCGAAATACTACGCTATCGCTTTATTGCTGTACGAGGTGATACATGACTAAAAATAGCGCTATACCACAAAATCCTAATTTTCAGTGTTAAAAAAGGACTCATTGAGAGTCCTTTTAGTGATGTTCCCGCTAGCGAAATCACTTGTTATCTATATCGCTATGTTCAAGACTTCTTTGACCAAAGGTCTGCATTAGCCTTTGGTAACTTCTTACGACTTTTCTTACCTGTACCTGCTGGTTTTGCCATCGGCTTTTCTTCACGTGAAGGACAGTCAATAGGCGCCTCTAAATCAGCTTCAAAACCTGGGATTTGCTCGCGCTCTAATCTCAGCTTGTTTTTCTTTTCAATCAACTTAAAGTGTTGATATTCATCGTGTGCAATCAAGCTCATGGCCAGACCAGCCTCACCTGCACGGCCACTTCGACCAATACGATGCATATAATCAGCAGGACTTCTAGGTAGTTCAAAATTGATCACAATAGGCAGCTTTTCAATATCAATACCACGGGCAGCAATATCGGTTGCAATAAGCACGCGAATATCGCCAGTTTTAAAGCCTTCAAGTACTCTATTTCGTGCACCTTGGCCTTTGTCACTATGAAACACTTCGACAGTAATACCCGCGTTTTCAAGTTTTTGAGCCAATCGATTACAGCTGTATTTTGCACTGGCAAAAATAAGCACCTGTTGCCAGTCATTTTGTTTGATTAGTTCAGCGAGCAAGGCCGTTTTGCGATTACGATTCACAGTAATAACACGTTGAACTAAGGTACTTTCTTCTTCACCCTGTAACTGAACTTCAACGGGATTACTCAGTAGTGATTGGGTAAGTTCGCGCACTTCTTCTGGGAATGTCGCTGAAAACAGTAACGTCTGTTTCTTGGCCGGCAACTTAGCCAATAATTCATTAAGTTCATCGGTAAAACCTAAGCTCAACATGCGGTCGGCTTCATCCAATACTAAAGTCTGAGTCTTATCAAGCTTTAGGGCATTACTCGAGATTAAGTCAATGAGTCGACCCGGTGTTGCAACTAAAATATCTGCACCACCACGTAGGCTTAACATTTGAGTGTTGGTTGATACGCCACCATATACCGCTAGCGTTTTTAGGTTAGGCTTAATTAGCTGGGAATAGCGCATAAAGCTGTCGCTGACTTGCTGAGCTAACTCACGCGTAGGCACTAAGATTAGGCTAGAGACGTAGTTACCCTCTTTAGAGCGCGGTTTTGCTTGGGCAATTTTTTGGATAATTGGCAGCGCAAAAGCGGCCGTTTTACCAGAACCTGTTATTGCTCCGCCAAGCACATCTTTGCCGTTTAACACTGCGGGGATAGTATGTGACTGAATAGCCGTAGGCCTTGTATAACTCAGCAATTTAAGCGTTTCGAGCAACTCAGGCATGAGCCCTAGTTGAGAAAAGTCACTGTGAGTCGAGTTACTAGTCACAGTTGGAGTTGCTGCTTGGTCTGTTGAAGATGCTGACTGAGTCATAATGTACGGGTAAACGCCTAATCAAAAATAAGGCGCTTATTCTACGCTAATATCCACTTAAAAGCTTATTTTTGATCTGATTTTACGCTTACAAGCGCTGACATTTTAAAAGTAGGTATTGTTAATACACATTAAAACGCCTTGTATCACACAAGTCCCCTTTAAGCTAAGCCTTCTAGTGTCAGTAATTTCTGTTTAAGATCGATGCCGTAAGCATATCCAGTGAGTGCACCATTTTTACCAATGACTCTATGACAAGGCACAATAATAGCAATCGGATTCGCTCCGTTTGCGGTGCCCACCGCCCTCACCGCTTTTGGACGATTAATCCGACTGGCAATGTCGGCGTAACTGCAGCTTTCACCGTATTCAAGCTCACTTAATGCGTGCCAAACCTGGCATTGAAACACTGTCCCCCTAGGGGCCAGTTTAACGTTAAATTGACGCCGCGTGCTTGCAAAGTACTCCGTCAGCTCAAGCTTAGCCTGTAACAGGTGTTGTTTGGCTAAACCATGACTATCACATGCATCAATTAGTGACTGACTAGTGTTAACTTCCCGCGATAGCCAATCATCCCCTTGCTGTGGAATAAAGTTAACGTGGGTGAGTCCTTCTGCATTAGCGCACAGAGAGAGTACGCCAAATTCAGATTTAAAATTCAACTTAGCTAACGGCAGTAAAAGTGTATTCATGAAAGGTTCCAAAGCTGAAATGTAAGATAACTGCCCCATGGAGCAACATTTTGAGTGAGCGCTTGAATTAACTCATCATAGTCTTTTGATATTAATCGCTTGTCTTCCCTTGCAGCATAAAGGCTCTGCATGCGTTTTTTAACGACAAGATCGCCACACAGTAAAATATCTGGATAACTCAAGCCGCGCATTTTGGCATAGGCAACGGTCCATGGTCCGACCCCTTTTATCGACAACCATTGTTCAATATCAGCTTCAGGGTGCTCACTTACAAACTGGCCTAGTGCATTGAGCGCCTTCTTTCTGGCTCTAGGCATGTTTAGCTCGTTTAACTCAGCTGTTGCTATCGTCTCGGGTAACGGAAATAGTATCACTTGTTTTGCGCCAATTAAGCGCTTCTCCCCGCAGGCAAGTACTAACTGATTTAGTAACTTAGAGGCTTGCGTTATGCTTACCTGCTGGCCTAATACTGCTCGGCAGCCAGCTTCAAATGTTGACCATACCCCAGGTAGACGTAACCCCGGTATCATCTGATTTCCAAGAAGGTCAAGGGATGCAAGCACACTGTCAATCTCGAGCACGTTAGCATTTAAGTCCAATACCCTACGAATGCTACTAATAATTAAACTAAGCTGTGAAAGGCCTGATTCATTTTCTAATACGATATCGACACCAAACAAATTCGCCTTTGTATCAACCTTGGCATTGAAGTAACCGCTAACTCCATTTAAGGTGAAACTCCGTCCATAACTATATTCATCTTCAAGCCACTCCATCTGTTCTACAGCACGAACCTTATAAAAACTATGCTGTTGCTGCCAAGCAAGAGGTGGTCGATAGCTGAGCAACAACCGCAATACGATCTGTCCTTGTTCTTGCGTTCCATCAGGCGGTGTCATTTTTACGGACGTTTTTCTCAGCGCTGAAGGCGTTAATTGTAAAGCTTGCATAAATGCTTCATTGAAGCGTCGAACACTATTAAAGCCCGCAGCAAATGCAACTTGAGTGATACTCAACTGGGTTTGATGTAAAAGTTGCTTGGCAAACATCAGTTGCCGGTATTGGCTATACCCTTTAACTGATATCCCCATTTTCTCGCTAAACAGTTTTCTGAGGTAGCGACTGCTAATCCCTAATCGCTCGGCTAGAGTCTCTACACTAAGGCCATCATAGCCTGAGAGTTCGCCAGCATCGATAATAGCCTTTGCCCGCTCTAGGGTAGTTTGTGTACCCTTCCAGGCATAAGAGTGCGGCGCGCTATCAGGGCGACAGCGTAAACAGGGCCTTAACCCAGCATTGGCGGCTTGGAGAGCTGAATCAAAATAGCGTACATTTTCTTCTTTTGGACTCACAGCAGGACAAATTGGCCTACAGTATATTTTGGTGGTGAACACCCCAATAAAAAACTGCCCATCAAACCTAGGATCTCTAGCTAACCTTGCCTTGCGACAGGCATCTCTTTCAATCTTGCAGTCGTGATTTAGCATCCCACATTCCAGACATCGTTTTATGAATGTAATCTTACGCAACAAGCCTAGTCATCACTAGCGGAAAACGGAACTGAATATTGGTTGCATATATATGCCTCAGCTTTACACTTAGCTACTGTTCATATTTTTCTAACAAAAAAACACCTAACTGAGTACCTACATGTTCAAACGATTTGAGTCTTGGGTTGAGCCTTTCTCTGATGAGGAGCCACAACAGCCTCCTAAAGGGATCTATGCATTTTGCCGCCATTACACCCGTGGCTTTGAAGTTCCACTGGTTATAATGTCGATTCTAACCGCGCTACTCGCCATTCTTGAAGTGTCTTTATTTGGCTTTATGGGCGATTTAGTTGATCTGCTCATTAATAATGATCCCGATACCCTTTTTGAAAAAGAAGGCATGAAATTACTCGGGATGACGCTGCTCGTATTAATTGTAATTCCGACTCTGGTGTTACTGCATGCGCTCATCGTCTATCAAGGGTTATTAGGCAACTACCCAATGTCTATTCGATGGATGGCCCACCGTTACTTGCTAAAACAAAGTGTGTCGTTTTACCAAAATGATTTTGCTGGCAGGGTGGCGACCAAAGTGATGCAAACCTCTTTAGCCGTAAGAGAGACGGTTACCAAGCTATTGGATGTATTGGTTTATATCTTGGTTTACTTCACTTCTATGGTCGTAATGATAGCCAAGGCCGACTTACGACTTATGGTTCCTATGCTGCTTTGGTTAGCTATTTATATTGCTCTACAGTTTAAGTTTCTACCTAAACTCAAGAAAGTGTCAACTGAGCAGGCTGATGCTCGCTCAACAATGACCGGACGGATTGTCGATAGTTACACCAACATCGCCACGGTAAAACTGTTCTCGCACACCCAAAAAGAAGCTGAGTATGCTAAAAGCAGCATGAAATCCTTTCTTCATACCGTGTATAGGCAGATGCGTTTAGTCACCTGGATTAACGTGAGCGTGCAGATTATCAATTACCTTTTGGCCTTTGCTATTACAGCTGTATCTATTTGGCTTTGGAGTGATGATGCGATTACCGTTGGCGCGATTGCGATTGCGATCAGTTTAGCGTTAAGGCTCAACGGTATGTCGCAATGGATCATGTGGGAAATAAGCTCACTATTTGAGAACATTGGTACAGTTACTGATGGTATGAATACGCTGTCTAAGCCTACCGATATCAATGACATCACGAATGCACCAGCTCTAAACGTAAGTAAAGGAGCTATCGACTTTAATAATGTCAGTTTTCACTACGGTGAAAATAGTGGAGTGATTGATGAGTTAAATCTACATATCAAAGCGGGCGAAAAAGTCGGGTTGGTTGGCCGCTCAGGTGCCGGGAAATCGACTTTAGTTAACTTGCTTATGCGTTTTCATGATGTGGAGTCCGGTTGCATCACCATCGATAAACAGGATATTGCTCAGGTCAAACAGGACTCACTACGTGCGCATATAGGCATGGTGACCCAAGATACCTCTCTATTACACAGATCTATCCGCGATAATATTCTCTACGGCAATCCTGATGCCAGCGATGACAAGCTTGAACAAGCAATAAAAAGCTCCCAGTCATATGAGTTTATTCAAAACTTGAGCGATCCTGAAGGTAACCAAGGCTTAGATGCGCAGGTTGGCGAACGAGGCGTAAAGCTTTCAGGCGGTCAGCGTCAACGTATTGCCATCGCGCGAGTTCTACTTAAAAACGCCCCAATTTTACTACTTGATGAAGCCACATCGGCACTAGACTCTGAGGTAGAAGCTGCAATTCAGGAAAGTTTATATCAGCTAATGGAAGGAAAAACCGTTATTGCTATCGCTCATCGACTATCAACCATTGCGGCAATGGATCGATTAATCGTGCTCGATGACGGAAAAATTTTAGAGCAAGGAAGTCATCAGGAGTTAATCAATTTAGGTGGGATCTACGCGCAGCTTTGGGCACACCAAACAGGAGGCTTTCTCGGCGTAAATTAACAACCTAGACCCAATTAAAGCCTTAAGTAACAAACATATAAAAGCCATCAGTAATGGTGGCTTTTATACTTACAGGCCAAATACCTACTATATAACCCTTAAAAACCAACTCATTCAGTAATAAACTAAAATGAGCTCGTTACGCCTGTCATGTAGAAGCATTCACGCTAATAGCAATCAGTATCAGCAGGTGTTCGACTCAGAGTTTCAGCGCATCCAGAGGTTACGGATGACTATGCTCTACACCCGCTGCGAACAGCATAGTCTTGTATGCTTTCAGTGCACTTGTAACTAAAGCTGCAATACTAGTCTAAATATGTCTTTGGTTATTCTAACTGTTCAATATCATTGATATCTGGGACTTACGCACTAAGCGTAAGCGGTGTTCCATCATAATGACTTGAACTGTCATTTTGCAAACGACGATATCATACCAATAAGTATAAGAAGTTGATCTACTCAGAACGTTTTTTGGCAAACTAATTCAAGGCGAATAACTGAAAGAATGGTTGATCCCTTGTAATACCAAACTGGAAAATTAACTGGTCACACTTGCCCAATCCCTAGAACACAATTTTGTCACTCGCTCTGAACTCTCA